>JAACJV010000038.1 GCA_021378535.1 Ureaplasma sp. Hg1
TAATGTTATTCGCTTTTGTATATTCTTTAATGAATGTTTTGATTTCGGCTCGAACACTAATATCTAAACCAGTAGATAACTCATCTAAGAAGATTATCTTTGGTTTATGAATCAAAGCTAACAAAACGTTTAAACGTTGTTGTTGACCACCTGATAAGCTATTAGCACTACGGTTGTATAACTCTTTTAAATCAAAAGCTTCGACAATATCAATTTTTTCAACTTCAGACATTTTTACATCATAAACATTAAGCATAAAGTCAATAACGTTTTTCACTTTTAAACCTGATGGGTATGAAGAATCTTGAAATTGGATTCCTAATCCTTCATGGAAACTATTTTTATATTCATACAAATATTCAATTGTTCCTTTATCAGGTTTGCTAATTCCAGCGACGATTTCAACAGTCGTTGTTTTACCAGCACCGTTAGCACCTAGAAAAGCTAAATTTTCACCTTGATTAATTGTTAAGTTTAAATCATTAACAGCTAAGAAATGTTTCTTGCCTTTACCGAACCCTTTACTTAGGTGTTCAATTTTAATCATTGCAGTTTTGCCTTCGCGAGGTTCGCTAAAATGAGTTGGTAGACTTAATTTTTCATCTGATTGCGCTAACCGCATTTTAATACTAGTTTTTGGAGCTATTTCTTCCTCACTAAACTTCTTTTTAAAAATAGCTATTTTCGGTTTTTTGTTTGTTTCTGAGATTGTACTTGTTTCCTTCATAATTAGCTCCTATCTTGCATTCCATTTAAAGAATTTAACTGCTGTAAATATTGATAAACCAACAAAAAATACTGGCATAAAGAAATTTAATCATAAATCAGCTATTTTATAAACTGTTATTAATGATCCAGAGGCAACGTGTTGTTGGAACACTTGTGCCATATCAAAGATGTTTGATCCGGACCATGACATTTGGATTAAACCAGTCGTATATCTAAACGGCGATATATATGATATCCCGTTTAAGACTTCGTTTTGACAGATGGTTGACATGGGAAATAATTGCCCACTTAAAAACATTGATAAAAAGAAGATTGGCATACTGATTGCTTGGACACGTCCAGCACTCTTGGTTAGTGATACGATTGCAACACCAATGAAGATAGCAACGATATCAGTGTAAATGATTGATAAAAAGAATCCACCCCATGATATTGTTGGGTTATCAACCGCAACATACCCACCACCTTGAACGGCTAATGCATATGTATCGTGCTGAGTATTGAAGATGACTTGAAAAAGGTTGGTGTAAATTGGAGGCGTTTGACCAATATGTGTTACAATTCCATGCACTCCCATTCCATTTGCCGCAGTTATTTGATAAGCACCAAATCAAATCACGACTCATAGCAACATTCATAATGCTACAGTGAACATAATGAATGCATAATAAAGTGCTGTTGTTACAACAAACATCCAGGGTTTGATTGGGGTGGCCCCAATCCGCTTTAATAGAACCGATGTTTTAAATTCGTTTAAAGCTTGTGGTGTCGAGTTAATCCCGACACTCATCACTTGTAGTGCGATAACACCAGCAAGTGATTGTTTGAAAGTGATAATGTTACCACTAGCCAACATAATGTAACCGTATATTCCAACGAAGATGCCACTAAAAGCATAGGCAAAAATTGGACCTGAAATGCCCTGCCAAAATTTCTTATTTATTAGAATAACTAATGCTTTATTTGCATTGAAAGCTAATGCTATATTAGACTTTTGTTGGAGAGTAGAAGATAATTGTTTTTCTTCCATATGATTAAATACCTCATATTTTCTCCTCCCCCTCCATGAAAATATGATTATAAATTTGTATTACTTATTATATTATATTAAAATTAAAAAGCAACTAATTACGCTATTTAAAGGATAAATAAACATATAATAAAACTAGCTAAAAATAGATAATTTATAATCTTATTAACTATAAAAATTTAATATAAATAAAATTTAGTCATTGTAACTTTTATATTGGGAATCATTATATAAGACCATGACATTTGCACCATTATATATTTTTGACACATGTTGCTTGATATGTTTTTGATGACTCATTAATTCACTAGAATTAATCTCAGATTGTAAATTATAGTAAATTGCAATAGTATAATGTTTGCCATACTTTTGCATAAAAATATCATCTATCTTATATTTTCCCTGGTTATCGTGCTCAATTAGTTTATTCACTAAATCCTCTTGTTCCTTTAAAAGTCTTTTGTTTGTAAACAAAAATACTTGATTTGTTAATAAAATCAATGGTTGTGGAATTACGATTATTATCATCACTAACAAGACACTCTTATCTATGTACAAACGATAAATCATCGTTTGATCATTTTGTTCTTTTAAAAAAATGGCGCCTAGAAGCAAGCCAATACCAACTGCTATATCATAAAACATATCCATTAGTGCTGCTTTGAATTGTGTTTTTAGAACTATGGATTCAAAATTAATTAATCTGTTTATAAAATAATAACTTGAGGCGTTAATTAAACACAGAATAAACATTGTGACGGTATAGATTATAAAAATTTTGTAATCAGGATAGTGAATGCTTCCAATATTTGTTTGGGCAGTTGCCATATTACTTATAGCTATAATAAAAAAATAAATACTAATAAAAACAAGTAGAGTAGATTTAAACAAAGCAAAAATATTTTCATACCCGTATTTACCATAAGGATATTTGTTATCCTTGCCTTTATCTGTCAATTTCACAACAAAGATGCCGATAAGTGTACTTACAAAAATTATTGCAGTGTAAGTAGCATCAAAAAGAATCGAGCTAGATTTTGTTAGAATAGCAAAAGTGATAGTAGCACAAACTAAAATAAATTCGATGCAGCTCCCAATTTTAAGCCCTAATATTTCTTTTTTTAAAATTTCATGTTCCATATGATTCTCCAAATTAATAATTTAGTTTTCTAATTCTATAAAGTTTAAAATATCCTTATAATATTGTTTTGGATTTTCAATCATTGGCATATGCGCACAATTATCATAATTAATAATTGTTAAATGTTCAATATTTTCCTTAATATTTTTTTGAGCTTTAACGTTATTTATTATACGATCATAAGAACCTGTTATTAGCAATGTTTGACATTTAATTTTTTTCTCATTTAATTTTAGTAATTTAAATGTTTTAAATTTCAACATATGTCTTCTAAGAATTGCAAAATCACGATAGTGCGCTCTACTAAATTTTGTTTTTTCGATAATTAATGGATCATGCTTTGATGCATAAAAATGTTTTGTATCTTTAAGTAAGTCATTACACATGGCATATGTTTGCCAATTAAAGACGGGAATAAATTTTGTGATGAAATTAAAAACATCGTGAATGTTATTTGCTGTAGAATGCATGGGCATTACTAATATTAATTTTTTAATAATATTAGGTATTTTACTAGCTACTGAACTTGCAATAGCACCGCCCATTGAATGACCGATTAAAATAACATTAGATAATTCTAAATACTCTAACCATTCAATTACACATTGCGCTAAACCTTCAATGTTTAATGGATAATCTTGGTGTTTTGCACTTATTCCATTTCCTGGTAAATCAATACAATAATAATCATAATTATGAATGTATTCAATTAAATTGGATTGAATACTTGAATCACTCGCGAACCCGTGAATAAATACAATAACACCATTTTTTTTAGTGACATTATGTTGAATATAATTAACTTTATTTCAATTGTGCTTTTCCATATATACTATTTAATCATTCCTTAATATGTAATTGTAACATTCATTAATAAGTTTCTTTAATTCATTTTATCGAATAATTAGAGAAAAGTGAAAATTATAGAGTAATATGGAATTAGTAAATTTTATCATATAAATGTAATTGATATAATAACAGTAATGCTTTGGTGTAACTGCTACAATCATTAATACATTTTATAAAATATTTATAGAAAATTACTGAGCTGAATGCAAATGCAATGGAAGTTATTAAAGCTAATTGTGACTTAGTTTAGATAAAATTAGCTTAAAATAACTCCATAAGAAATATTGTAAAAAATAAAATGAGCAATGCTTTTCCATAGCTTCGCTCATTTTATTTTTAATTACCTTACTTATTCATTAATCCTAAGAATTCATTACTTGAACTTTTTTCGATAATTTGATTATTAATACTACCTTTAGGTACTTCTAATTCAACAGTTGGTGGAGCTGAATAAACAGCATTTTGAACTGGCTGTGAAGCATTTTGAAGTATATTGTTATCCATCATTTTACGGTTAATAACTCTAGCGTTATTGTAATTAGTTCTAACTAGCAAGCTAGCCATTCCTAAATTAAATTGACCGTGTTGAATTGGTCCTGAATTATTAATTAAAATATTGTTATTTATTCTATTTAATCTAAGGTTTATTTGATTAAAGGGAGAACGAGCCATTAACTCGCTTGTACTTAAGCGGTCTAATTTAGCAACCTCCTGAGTTACACGATCCATGTGGCTAAGCATGTCGTTACTATTAGCGGAAGATTGAAATATTTTTTGACTGTCATAATTATTATCTCGATTAATTTTAACCTTTTGCTGTGACATTGAGGGGGATGGCCCAAATACACCACGACTTAATGTTAATGGTCGGTTCCGAGATAAGCTTACATCCTTGTAAGAACGTTCTTCTTGTTGATGCATGCCTGCTTCAGCTAATTTAATACCCAACCCACTAACACTATTAGCTTGTTGTAGTTGCTGCGAATAGTTTGATTCTGTTGAATTATCAACTTTAAAAATAGAATTAGTAGGAAGTTTATTATTTGGTTGACTATTGTCATTGAATAATTGGTTATGAATTCTAGCGGTTTTACTTGATGCTGATTGACTATTAGTTACACGCGGTGCATCATCATAAGATTGTGTAGCAACTTTTGATAATCGAATCGCACCTACTTTTTTATCACTATATTCTATTCCATTTTTATTTTCATTATTATTTGAATTTATAATAGGTTGAGGTGTTACATCTGTATTTTCATTGGTGTTATGCTCTTGAACATCACTTTCATTAATATCCCTAATTTTATTATGATGTCATAATGATCTTTTGCGGTTTGATTTAGGTGGTACATTTTCCACTTCATTATTAGTTGAAATTGAATCTCCAACAAAGCTTTTTGTCGGTATGTTTCCATTTGCGGTTTGAATAATTGATGTTCTTTGATTTCTAGTTTGTTCGTTAATTTGAATGTTATTTGTTTGTTGTGAATTAGTTTGAGTTGTAAGAGTGTTCAATCTAATTGGTTTGCTATTCTCAATACCGTTATTTTTATCACCTAACAATTGATTTTGAGTTGCCGCTCTATTATTTAGTTGATTTACTCGCGCTGTGCTCTGAGTAGGCTTATTCAATTTAATTGGTTGAATTGGGTGACTGGTATTGTTTACATTTCTATCATTCAATAGTTTATTTTGATTTACACTATCGTTCGCTTGATTTACTCCTGATATATTTTGAGTAGGTTTATTCAATTTAATTGGTTGAATTGGGTGACTAGTGTTATTTGTGTTTCTATCATTTGATAGTCTATTTTGATTTACTCTTGAGGTATTTTGAGTAGGTTTATTTAATTTAATTTGTTGAGTTGAATGGCTAGTATTATTTGTATTTTTGTTCAAAATAATGTTGTTAGAAACTTTTATTGGCTTTGCTTTATTATCCACTACTTGTGGTAACGGTTCATAATTTTCATTTATATGTTTTGCATTACGTTTTCTATTGCGGCGATCTTCCTTTAATTGATGTTTACTTTCTTTATAAGTTAACGGTTGAATTATAATTTTATCGTCGATTTTTTGCATTGATTTATTATCAGTCTCAACAATTTTGTTATTATCAGTTTTTATTGGTTTAAAAACTCTTAACTGTTTTGAATTGGTTGATTCGCCATTTAAAATATTCAATACTTCATCTTGCTGAGTTTTAGCGATAATGTGTTGTGTTTTATGTTCTGAAATATGGCCTTTGTTTTCTTGACAATCATATTCATCAATATTATCATTATGTTTATGACTGAATAAGCTAATAAATCAATGGAAAAATGTAGTAATAAAATTGTGGTGGATGTTTTGATCAAAGTCATCGCTTAGTATGTTTTGATCTTGCGCTATAACATCGTTGTCTGAATTTTGGATAGCAGTCCGGTTGTCATAAGCATTTGTTTGTGTGGCAGAAACTCCATTAGCGTTCATTAATGTGACAGCATTATCAACAACTGTTTGACGATTACTATTCCACTTTTGGCTTTCCAATAACGGTTTACTACTTGCATGATTAGCTATTTTTAAATTATCATTTGTTCGTGCATCCATTTGATGCTCGGGATTATTTTTATTATAACTTTGTGTGCGTTTGTTCAATAATGCATTTTTAACTTGTGTTTGGTGATCATTTGGATTAGAAGTAATATTTCATGATGGTGTATTTTCATCAGATTTATTAGCTAAAATTTTCTTAACCTCTTTTTGACTATCAGGATCTACAATAGGGTCTCCAACGACATATAAAGGATCGATTTGTTTGACCATAAGCGGTTCAATGGGAGCAACATTTGTCTTAGTAGACGAGCGAGTTTTATCACTAATATTAGTATTTGAATTTCTCTTTTCTGGTTTTACAGAATCGTGTAATATTTGCCCAATAACTCGTGACTGATTTCCTTCTTCTTTTTCCATTCCAGGTTTAAGTGCGACAAGCTCAAAATATTGTTCACGAGTAACAGTCAAACTAT
>JAACJV010000039.1 GCA_021378535.1 Ureaplasma sp. Hg1
TTTACTTTGTTTTTAAATTTATCGTGCAATACTTTTAATGTGATATCTCAATCATGATGATATTGGATTTCATCGATAAAAATATATTCAATTGAAAAAGTATTGATCAATTCAGCTATTTCATTATATAAATTAAGGTCTTTATTATTTACTAATAATAAATCAATATTTAGATATGCTATTTTATTAGCAGGAACTTTTTTAACTTCAATTAAATATTTAACAACTTGTAAAAGGGTGGTGGTTTTACCAATTCTTCTTAGTCCAGCTAGCACTAAATATTGATTTCGATTTTTTAATCATTCAATTATAGTTTCATAAAAATATCGTTTTTCACCCGGTAAATCTTTAATTAGACCTTCAAGTTCATTTCCTATTAATTTCATATTATCTCCAATAATATGATTCTCTAAATAAACTTCTGATGTACAAAATATACGTATTTACCTACATTGGGATGTAGGTTTTATAGACATCGTGATGTAGGTAAATACCTTATTAGTTCTAGTTTAATTAATTTTTGTTTTTAATAAATGAATATTTTTAAGAAAAGATAGTAAAATTCATTGGAAAATAATATGATAAATCTTAAAATAGTAAAACCTAAATAGTGGTTTTAAACTAACAAAAAATAAGGTTTAATATCTTTCTGTATTTTTACATATATTTATCTGTTTTACACCTTTAAAAATATTACTAGAAACTAAATCTAACAAAATTTAATTAATAAAGAATATAATTATTAGGATCATTAAAAATGATAATAATAAAGGAGTAAACTTATGGAAACCAAAGGTTTAAAATTAGTTGAAATAGAAACAAAAGATAGTGCTACAACTTATAAATTAGTAGATATCAACCGAGCGTACATCACCCGATATAAATGAGCAAAAGAATGAACTTTAGAAAAGGAAGAAAATTGAATTAAAAAATATCGAGCAAGTGCGAATTTAAAAGGAAGCGAAAGAACAGTGACTTTTAAGATTGTTTTAGATGATAAAATAATTGGTAAAATTAATGGGAAACAATATAAGGACGAAACAAATGTTTGTGTTTGTATGGGGTGAATTGATTATCATTACCGCAACCAAGGTATATTTGAACAAGTGATTGCTAAATATCAAACTTATATTTTCGAACATACTCACTGAACTGAATTGTTAATGAAGGTAGCGGTTAAATAAAAATAAGTTATTAACCTTACAATTAAAATAGTTATGCATGTGCTACATAAACATTATTTGCACGCGTTAAAACATTTTAAAGCAAATATCAAATTCTTAGGAATTTGATATTTTTTAATTCACAAATACATATCATTCATAATTTTTTTAAATTATTAAAATAAAATTGACTAATACTTATAATGGTTTCATTAAAATTACCATATCAATTAATTGATTATTTCCTAGCAATTATCATTGGTGCTACTATTGCTATTTTAATAATCATAACTGCTAGTATTATTTTACATAAGAAGAATGATGCTAAGTGTCCAAGTTCTGGTTTAGGTAGAAGTGGAAATAATAACTATAACTCAATACGTAGAAAACCAAGCAGAAGCCGAAGAAGATAATTTCAAATTAAAGTAAGATAAACCTAATCTTTTCTAAAGATTTTGTTAATAATTATTAACAAAACAGCAATAATAATTATTGTAAATTTATGATAAACTAAAGTTAAGTAATACTAATAATTAAATAAATTATTTTTAATATAATAATGTATAAAAATTAGATTAATAGAATTGAGGGGTTGAATATGCAAAACGTAGAAAATAGTGAAAATTATGAAAATAATAGTAAAGCAATAAAGCGATTATCATCACGAATTAAAAAATTATATTTAACGGTTGTCCCACTAGCAATTATATTTGCTGTCTGTAGCGTTATATTTGTTCCCACCGCAAAAGATTCATCATACTTTATACCGCTTACAGCAACTCTTTTGTCTTTATGTTGCGCATCAACTATCATCTTTATAGGGCTTAAAACTACCTTTATTTTAAAATTTAAGAAACAATTTAAAACTGACAATAAAAAAGCCTTAAAAAAATTCCTTTGGAAGGCTAGTTTATCTAAATTTATGATTAGTTCTTCATGATGTGAAAAATTAATGCAAGAAGCATAAACGGGTTATTTATCTTAAAATAATAAATTGCATAAATAATCAATACTTAAAATAAAAGGTTTTTTGCTATCATAAAAGGCTGAAAATATCTTCTATTAATATTAGAAAAGAATATCATTTATAATTGATTAAAACGTCAGTTAAAAATGTGTTTTTTTATATATAAAGATAAGAGTATAAAAAAGGTCTCATCTATATATTTATTATATAATAAAAATATAGACATCATTTAAAAGGAGAAATACCATGATTGTATGTAAAAATTGTGAAAAAAAACACAAAGTTGGAAAAGGTCTTTACCATTATAACTACACTTTTTGTAAAGATTGTAAAAAAATTTTTAAAGCTAAACAAAAACAAAGAGAAAAATTGTGAAAAACAATGCAACACGTTGACGATGGTTCACAACAACAAAATGCTAATTGAATCGAATTAGATAAACTTTGCGATGAACTATTTAGCTATGAAAAATGATGTAATTATTCTAAATCTTTTAAATAATTAAGAAAATAAATACATCTGTATAGAATACTCAAAAAAACGCTAAATAAGCGTTTTTTTAATTGTGCATAATATTACCAAAATTCTATAAGCTTAAAATATTACACTCTATCTTGTTTAAAAACGATAATTATACCTACTACAATGTGATTTTTTTATTAGTTAAAGTAAAGTTAATTATTGAATTTTAAACTACCGATCTAATATTAAATTTATACTTTAGCAACTATATCTTATTAATATGATAGTTATTAATTATAGATATAAATAAGTATCGTACTAGCTCTTTTATCTTGTTAAATAATTTTAATTAATTCTTTTTAATTAAAATAAACCCTCTATAAAACCTGAATTCAATCTTTTTCAATATAGTTAGGATCATCTTTTTTAATGTGATCATAATATAATTTACCATTTAAATGGTCTATTTCGTGTTGCATACAAATTGCAAAAATACCTGAACATTCTAATTCAATTTCGCTTTTTGCTAACAAGTCATATGCTTCAACAATTATCTTTGCTTTTCTTGGTACTATTCCTTTAACATCTCGCGGGACACTTAAACATCCTTCACCATTTCCAATGTATGCATAAGCCACTGATTCAGCAACAATTTTTGGATTAGCTAATAAATAACGATAATGACAATCTCCGTCGTCAAAATTAATGTAAATTATCCTTCGGTATAAACCTACCTGCGGCCCAGCAATCGCAATGCCTGGTCGAATGTTATACATTTGATCCTTACGATCGTAACTTACATCAATATAGATTTGCATTTTCTTAATTAATTCATTTTCTTCTGGTGAAAATTCAATTGAGTCTGACGCTGAAATTTCATGCAAACGCGGTTCTTCATGTGTTACTATTCAACTTTGATCTAATCCGTTAGCCATTTTTTTTCTCATTTTTACTCCTTGAATTTTTACCTTGAAACAATATTATCGCTCAAAAATATTAATTTAACCTTATAATTATATTTATTATACATTATATATCAAAAAAATTGATTAAAGGAAAAGATATGTCTAAAGGATTATTAATAGTAGTAAGTGGCCCAAGTGGCGTTGGAAAAAAAACGGTTTTCAATCATTTCATTGATAACAAAGATTTGAACCTTACATTAAGTGTGTCAATGACCACCCGACCTAAACGAGTTAATGAAGTTAATGGTGAAGATTACATCTTTGTTAGCGACCTTGCTTTTAAAAAAGCAATTAAAGAAGGGGCACTAGTTGAATGAGCTGAATTTGTCGGTTGTAAATATGGTACGCCTTGAGCACCAATTGAAAAGCAAAGAGTCGCTGGTAAGAACGTTATTTTAGAAATTGAAGTACTAGGCGCTTTGCAACTGATGGAAAGGTTTAAAGATATTATTACCATTTTTTTAGTACCACCTTCAATTCAAGAATTAGAAAGACGTTTGCGTGAACGTAATACTGAAACCGATGAAATCATTAAACAACGGATTGCTCGAGCAACACAAGAAATTAAAGAACAAGACAAATATGGCTATGTGGTAATTAATGACACAGCAGAACGTGCCGCAAGTGAAATATCATTTATTATAAAGAAGGAAATCAATGGAAGCAAATAATAGTAAAACGTCAATTTACAATTACACATTTAAACAATTAGAAACGATTGCCCTTGATAACGGATTAAAAACTTATTTAGTTAAGCAACTTTATGAATGGTTATATAAAAAACGCGTTGAAAATTTTGATGATATGCGTAATGTTTCAAAGGTTAATATTAATTATCTTAGTGAACAATTCTACTTTAGTAGTCTTAATGAAGTAAAACGTCAAGAAGATAAAGATGGAACAGTTAAATTTCTATATGAATTAGAAGATAAAAATAAAATTGAAACTGTTTTAATGAAATTTGATTATGGTTATAGTGTCTGTGTTACAACGCAAGTTGGTTGTAATATGGGGTGTAAATTTTGTGCTTCAGGTTTAATGAAGAAAGTTCGTAACCTTACTACCGGTGAAATTGTTCAACAGGTTTTACAAGTACAAAAATATTTAGATCATTTCAATAATGAATCGCGGGTAAGTAATATTGTTATTATGGGGATTGGTGAACCATTCGATAATTTTGAAAATGTTTGTAATTTTATTGATATTATTAAAAATGATTTTGGTTTACAAATCGGTTCAAGAAAAATAACTATTTCGACGTGCGGGTTAGTTAACCGTTTTGATGAATGAATTAAACGTGAACCACAAGTTGGCTTAGCGATTAGCTTACATGCACCAAATGATGCAATCAGAAATAAGTTAATGCCCATTAATAAAGCTTTTAATATAGCAAGTTTAATTAAAGCTGCAGATGACTATGTAGCACGGACTAACCGACGAATTACATTTGAGTATATTTTAATAGCTAATGTTAATGATTCCAAAGAAAATGCACTGGAATTAGTAAATTTATTAAAAGGCAAATTATGTTATGTTAATATTATTCCATACAACCCTGTAAGTGAAAACGGATTTAAACGTAGTAATAAGGCAAGGCTGTTTTATGAAATATTGCGTAAAAATAATATCACTGCAACCGTTAGAATGGAAAAAGGGACTAATATTGATGCGGCATGTGGCCAATTAAGAGCGAAAGACGAAGGTATCCTAAAATAATGAAAATGAAATTTGCTTTTGCGACAGATATCGGTGTATATCGAAAAAATAATGAAGATGCAACATGAGCAGGCACTAATTCTTTTGGTCAGTATGTGACTATCGTTTGTGATGGGCTAGGCGGCTACAAAGGTGGTCAAGCAGCGAGCCATATAACAATTGAAATATTTAAGAAAAATTTCATGAATAATGATTTTAGCTATTTCAACATGCAAGATTTTAACAATTGAATTGCTAATACTATCAAGGAATCTAGAAATGCAATTACTAGTTTTGTCCAAGATCATTTAGATCAACAAAACATGGCAACAACATTAGTTATAAGTATTCTTGTTGGTACTAAATTATACACCTTCAACGTCGGCGATTCTAGAGCGTATATCGCTAATGCTAAAGAAACTGTGATGGTTACTGAAGATCAAAATTTATTAACGCATTTAAAACATATCAAAGCGCCATATGAACAATATAAAAAATTCAAGTCCGACTTATATGCGATTACCCAATACATTGGGATTACTAATTCTAAGCAAACCGTCTTTAATAGTTACTATAACGAAATCACCAAAAATGATTGTGTAATTTTAACATCTGATGGAATTCATAATTTCATTATTGATGATTTAATGTACATCACTATTAAACAATCAAGAACTTTGGATAATGCATGTGAACAAATTATTCGCTTAGGTATTGCTGGTGAAAGTAATGATAATTTATCATTAGCAATTCTGTGTAGTGAGGATAGTTAATGAAAAAATTAAAATCAGGCGATATAGTAGCTGATTATCGTATTATAAAAGAATATGCTGAAGGCGGTATGTCTTCAGTTTATTTAGCGGAAATGAATACTAAGAAATCTGATTCCGATTATTTAGATGAAAAAAATCGTTATGTTATCATCAAGGTTATTAATCGAAATAAAGATGATAGTGACGAATCATGAAACAAAGCTAAAGACGAATTTCAAATGTCTTGACAAGTTTATGAATGTAATGATAATGTCGTCCAACCATTATATTGAAAAGTTGAAGCAAACCATATTATTTTAGTTTTTGAATTCGTTGATGGGCCAACTCTAGCAAGATTGCTTCATGAACAAAAAACATTAAGTATTGATCAAACTATGTATTATTTTGAACAATTGGTAAAAGGTCTTCAATTCTTCCACCACGTTAATGAAAAAACAGTTTTAATCCATCGCGATATT
>JAACJV010000004.1 GCA_021378535.1 Ureaplasma sp. Hg1
AAATCAACCGTATTTACGTTGTTTTATAGTCACTTAACATATGACATTATTATGTTAAACAGCTCTTAAAACAACCTCATTTAGGCTCTAATGTACGTTAAAATAGATGATAAATAGCTATATTTAAGTAATTAATGTTGCTTTTATGGACTAATTTAATAGATATTTACTAATTTACCACAGATTATTAAGGAGTTTGATCACATCTAGAGGTTCTAGATAGCTGTTAGTATAATAATATTATTCATTTTAATGGACATTGTCTATAAATCAACCGTATTTACGTTGTTTTATAGTCACTTAACATATGACATTATTATGTTAAACAGCTCTTAAAACAACCTCATTTAGGCTCTAATGCACGTTAAAATAGATGATAAATAGCTATATTTAAGTAATTAATGTTGCTTTTATGGACTAATTTAATAGATATTTACTAATTTACCACAGATTATTAAGGAGTTTGATCACATCAAGAGGTTCTAGATATGCTGTTAGTATAATAATATTATTCATTTTAATGGACATTATCTATAAATCAACAGTATTTGCGTTATTTTATATATTACTTATAATAATTGCTAAATAGTATGCGGCGAAAATAAATGGCAGAAAATTATTATATAATTTACTTTTTACTAATCCTAGCAATTATATTTTAAAATTTAATTGTATCTAATAATCTAATAGTAGTCTACTTCACATATTTTATGTAATTACTTTGTGATGATACTTCAACTAATAACCACCCTTATCGTATGTTCTCCTAGCTAAATAATTTGTAAGATAAGATTTATAAAGGGAATATTTTATTGCGTGCATTCCTTTTATTATAATTATTTTCTAATTGTTAGATTCAAGTTTTCTGTAATATAATAAACCAATATGTTAATTCTTGTTTCTATTTGTGATTTAAAATATTACTAATTTAACAAACATATTTGGGGTTGTTAGTAATTTTTTTGACGTTACTGTATTTTATAATATCTCGGAGGATTATGATTTTTGTGAACGATAGAATTTGTATTTTAAATTAGAATAATAAATAACACTTTTGTCAATACATTCTAATCAACATCTTGTTATATTTTCCACATCTTGTGAATTCCTATAAATATATTCAATTTAATTTTTGTATATTAACACCCATTGATATATAAATACTCTTAACAACTACTCACCCAACCTCTTGAGCTTTAAACCTAATAAAACACAAAAAATTCTAAATAACAGTTTCTACTATAATTTAAACTCTTTTAATAGTTTGTTAACGAATAGACTTATTAAAATTATATTAACCTTGGCAACATATTGTATTTATCATTCGGAATTATAGTCACTAAGCACACCAATGTTATTGCATTTATCTTGACTTTTTAGTGATATTTTTTTGCACTAATTTATGCTATTTTACACATTCTTGTTTTATTAGTTTAATTTAGTGTTTGATCAAAGATTAATCTTTTTTATATAAAAAAGATTCCGCATATGCGGAATCTTTTAACAATAATTACAAAATAATTATTCTTCAGAATTAGTTTTTTTACTATTTTGTATTTTGTATTCTTTTATTCTTTTTTCTTTCATTGTTTTGTCAATGTGAGAACGTTTGTGTTTTTGTTCTATTCTTTTTATATCTTTTTTTAGTTTTTTCTTATATCCGGGTTTAACTTTTTGTTTTGACTTAGAAATTAATTTTTTAATTTCTAAGTCACTTGCCTTATTTTGTAATTTCGGTTTTCTTTTGATTGTGTAATCTTTTTCGACTAATTCGTTATTTTTAATAGAAATGTGGTTGAATTTTATACCTTTATCCATTAATGATAAAATCTTGTTATCATCTTTTGCATCGTACATAACGTAGGATTCTCCAGAATATTTACTTCTACCTACTCTACCAGACCGATGCATATATCATTCGGCATCGTCTGCAAGATTTCATGATATTACATGACTTGCGCCTTCTATATCTAATCCTCTACTAGCCAAATCAGATGCTATAACATATTGATATTTCAATTTTTTAATATCACGGTAATTATTTTTCCTTTCACGAGGAGGCAAACCCCCATGGATCATAATTACACTTCTGTTTTGTTCTAGTAAATATTGATATATTTCTCTAACTTCTTTTTTTGTGTTAGCAAAAATTAAACACATATAAGGGTTTATCGTTTTTAACACAATACTTAAAGCATGATATTTATCCTCTGTGTGTATTAAATAATGCTTAATATTTTCATTAGATCAAATCGAACTTCCAACTTGAATTATTCTAGTGTCCTTATAATACTTTGATAATTGTCTACTTAATAATTCGTGCAATGTTGCTGACCATGCCATTTTTTGAATTTTTTGATCATGATTAAGTCCATTGTAAATGTAATCTATATCCTTAAAAAAACCTAAATCCATTAGCATATCAGCTTCATCTAATATGAATGTATTAACTTCTTTTAATGAAATCACATTTGCGTTATATATTTCTTTAAATCTAGTAGGTGTAGCTACTATTAAATGTGGAGTTTTAACCATACTATTAATTTGTTTTTTTATTTCTTCACCACCAACTAATAACTTTATTCTTAGTTCGCTATTAGACTTACGAAAAGGTTCTGTTTTGCTATATATTTGTCGTGCTAATTCTCTTGTCGGTGCAATAATTAACGCTTGTAATCCGTTATTAGTGTCTATCTTGTTTATTGTTGGAATTAGAAAACAAAGTGTTTTTCCTGTTCCGGTGGGAGCTATTCCGATAATATTCTTATTTTTTAATAGTCATGGAATAGTTTTATTTTGAATTTCAGTTGGTTTTGAAAATTTCAAACTATCTACTGCTAAGGCAGTTTCTTTATTTAGTAAATCTTGGAATAACATAATTCCTCCTATGTAGTCAAATTATTGTTTCAACCACTTTTTTTGTATATGAAAATTGCTATGAACATTTTAGCTATTTGATTTGATTCTAATATAGCAACGAATAAAGTGGGCGGAATTTGATACTTTATTGTTGTAAAAGTTAAACTTGCCATTAAAACTGTTCAAATCAAACTTACTAATCCATCGGCAAAGAAAATTCATTTCGAACCGCCTGCTTGCAACGAATAGTATACCATACTAAAAACACCTTGGCTCATAATAATTGGTATCATTACTCATTCCATATGTTGTGTTAGCAATAATGTAGAAGATTCAGCCTCCGGACTAAGGATTGGATTAATAAAGAATGATACAGCAAGTATTGATAATCCCATAAAAATTGCCATTACTGCACCCCATGCCATAAGCCATTTACTATTCCGATATGCCTCATCAACATGGTTGGCCCCTAGCCGGCCTCCAACTAATACAGCACTACCTGAAGCTAAAGCCGGCCAAATAATTGTCGTATATTGAATAATTAGACTAACCGTCGTGCTCGCATCTGGAACATTTATATTATTCTCGGAGGCGGCGGAGTAAGCGTCACCGTAATGAAGTAAACAAATAATTAAAAAAGTTCCACTGAAACCATATAAAAGCTCATTGAAAAAAATTTGCCAACCGTTTTTAAAAACAGCCTTAATAACTTTATAATCAATTTTAAAAGATTTGAAGAAGTACATTACATTATCACGGCGAAGCATAATGACTGTAATCTGCACTAATGCTTGAATTGTTCTTGAAACCATTGTAGCTAACGCCACGTTTCGAATAGCTTCCATTTCGGTTGCTGAACTAATAATTAGCAAAGGATCAAGAATAATATTAACTACCATCGCTACTAAAGCTGCATATAAAGGAAACTTTGGTTGGCGTGTTTCTCTAAAACTAAATGATAGTGCAAAATTTAACATCGCTGGAATAATTGACAATGAGGACCAAAACATATATTGCTTTGCAAATTCAAATACCTGGGTTTGTCCCCCACTGGAAGTTATACCCGATGTGATAGATACAATTTGCCCAGGAATAACCAACATTAAAACTGTGAAGATAATTCCAAAAAATAATGCTAATCAAATTTTAATATAAATTGTCTGACGAGTTTTATTTAAATTATTTGAGCCATAATATTGGGCCGTCATAATTCCAATACCAATTATTGCACCACATGTTATTGTTTGCGTTAGCATCAAAAAGGGGCTACATAAACCTAATGCGGTTTTAGCATCTGTACCTACGTTAGCGCCATGTACGGCAAATTGAGCGACGAATAAATTATCAACATAAACAACAGCGATCGAAACTAAACTTTGCAAAGCAGCAGGTAAAAATAACTTTCACATTATTTTTACAAATTCTTTATTACCGAAAATGTTAGACAATTTAAATGAAAGTAATTTTTGTTTTGTGTCTTCAAATTTAGATTTGTATTTCAATTTCACCTTGTGCCCCTTATTTGTTAATACCTTTTAACCTAAAATAAAAAATAGGCAATGCCTATTTCGTTTTAAAATGGTGGAGCCTATGGGGTTCAAACCCACGACCTCCTGAGTGCAAATCAGGTGCTCTATCAGCTGAGCTAAAGCCCCATATGAATAGGACGTATGTCCTTATTTCTAAAATGGTGGAAGTAAGTGGGCTCGAACCACCGACCTCACCCTTATCAGGGGTGTGCTCTAACCTACTGAGCTATACTTCCGTATCAAGCAAAATTATTATACTATATATTTATAATTTTTGCTAATTAAAATTAATATTTTTAAACATTAGAATATAAGATAGGTTTTATATCCATTAAAAAAACATTAATTTATCTTAAATTATTTTTGATACATAAAAACAAATGTATTGTTTTTAACCTTTTATAAAAAATTAGGGATTAATTTTAAAACATTAATAGGTATATTGGAATTTATTATTTTAGTAAACGTTACCGTTTTATTAGTTGCATTTATAGAACTATTAGGAATTGAGAAATTATAAGCAATTGGCCCTTTGACACCAAATTTTTCTATCAACATTAACAAATATTTGTCATCAATAGCTGAAGCATATATGAAATATCCACTACTATCTAAAACTAAAATTGCTCGCTCATTAGTATAAAAATAATAATGATTTTTAATCATTAATTGAATTAATGATTCTATTTGATCTTCTGACATTACTCAAACTCATTCATTTTGCTGAGGGTGATTAATAATTGCCTTTAGTTGCTCAATATTTATTATACTTGATTTACACTTTTTGAAGCTTTTAATAGTCTTATATTCGGCACGAACGTCACATGGTTGCAGCTGCAACCATTTATATAGGTTTCAATTTGTCGCTTGGATTACCAAGACATCGACAATATTTTGATAATGGGAAATATATTTAGACAAATATGTCTGCATTAAATGTTGACGTTGATAAGTTTTTTTAGTGGCGATTCCATTAATAACTCCACAACTTAATATTTCATTATTAATGTTACTAATTTTCTTTAAACTAATAGAACAAATAAAAACTAAAATATCCTTGTCATAAAGTAATCAAACATCCTTTGGATTAATTAAGCATTTTAAATAAGTTTCAATGGTGCTGAATTTATCACCGAAGGATTCGTGAAATAAATCAAGATAATCGGTATGCTGTTTCTCATTATTAATGCCTTGAATTAATTCCATTAATTAAACCTCGCTAAAACCCGTTTATAAATTTTAATTGGTTGATATGAGCGTTTAGAATAATCTAGTTCACTTATTCCAGCATCATCTTCACGGTCCATATATAAACAGCCTTCTAAGGCAGTTTGGTGCATTTTTATATTATTACTTATTAAATATTGAAAAGACCCTCTAATGTCCTTTTTAGCACGTTCAATCACCACTTCAAAGTATTGGCCGTGAATAAAACCAAGAGTTATACCAATGATTTCATTTTTGTAATATAAAACACTCCCAACATAGCGATCACTTTTAAACATTTCAGTTTCAACTAAATATTGATAAATTTCACTTTCAGCTTTATTTCCGTTTGTTTCATATTGAATAATTGATTTATTAAGAAATTGAGATAATAGAGCAGAGTCTACATCCTTGATATTTTTAACAACTGAATCTACTGCAAAATTTTTGATGTAATAATTATAATGATTACGTTTCTTCTGCATTTTTTTACCAGGAAATTGATACATTTGAGCTAGATTATAAATATAGTTACTATTTCAATTGCCTATTTTAATAACTGCACTTGGTTCAAGTTTTAGTTTGTCAAGTTCGCTTTCTAATAAATTATCGTATAAAACATCGTTACATCCATTATTCAGTTTGATAACAGTTTTTTGTTGATGCTTAAATAGATCAATAAAATCAATTGCTGAATCATAGTCTAGGTATGGATGATTAATCATCCAACACAATTTACAGTTTTCATTTTTAATTGTTATGTAATTTCTTGTTTCAATGTCGATTTTACTATACATTAAAATTCCAAAATGATTTACTTCGAATTTAAAGTCAAAACCATAATACTTTCACATTAGAAATGATAAAGCTGAAAACGGTTCTTCATCCGCTAGTTTGTCGATTTTATCTTGCAAAACTAAATAATTATCTCAATCTAATCGCTCCATAAACATCCTTTCACATAATAAAAATTTAGTAATTCGTTGTTATAAATAAAAAAAAGTTATAAACATGTAACTAATTATCTTTAATTATAACCATAATAAGTAATAAAAAAACACGAGTTGTGCTCGTATTTTATCTTTTTGTAAATTGAGGGCTTCGACGCGCTCCGTATAAACCAAATTTCTTTCGTTCTTTAACACGTGCATCACGTGTTACTAATTTTTTAGTTTTAAGAATTGCTTTGTAATCTGGGTTAGCAGAGATCAATGCTCTAGCTACTCCTAAACGGATTGCTCCTGCTTGACCTGTGAAACCGCCACCGTTAACTTTAACTTGAACATCGAATGAATCCTTTGTTTTAGTTAATACTAATGGTTGTTCCATATCTTGAATTACTAATGCGTTAGGAAAATATTCTTGTGCAGTACGATCGTTCACGGTAATTTTACCAGTTCCTGGAACTAAACGAACTTTTGCAACTGAAGATTTTCTTCTTCCTAAGCCTTTATATTCTACTTTTGCCATAATATTTTTCCTTTGTTATTAAATTTTTAATGCTTTTGGTGTTTGTGCTTCATGTTTGTGTTCAGCACCTTTATAAATGTATAATTTTGTAATAATACGACGACTTAATTTGTTTTTGGGAAGCATCCCTTTAACAGATCGTCTAATTAATTCATCAGAATACTTGTTAATCATTTCATTACCAGTTCGAGCTCTTAATCCACCCAAGTAATGAGAGTGATTATATCAAATTTCACGTTCAGCCTTATTTCCTGAAAGTTTAACCTTATTAGCATTAATTACAATAATGTAATCGCCGCAATCAACGTTAGGTGTGAAAGTTGGCTTATTTTTACCTCGTAAAACATCAGCTAGTTTTACAGATAAACGACCAAGAATTAAATCAGTTGCATCAATGATATATCATTGTCTTTCTTGCAATGCTTTTTCTTTAGTTTGCATAGTTGACTTTTGCATAATTTTCTCCTTTTTGATTTTATAATATCGTATAAGCGATATGTATAAAAGTGATTTGTGTAATGTAACGCTTAAATATTATATCAAAAATTATTTAAAAGACAAATTTATTTTTAATATATTGTGAAAATATTATTTTTAGATAAAAATTAGTGCACATTTAAAATAAGAAAATTTAATATTTTTTAATGTAGTCTTTGCAGTTTAACATAAAAAATTATCATCGTATGTTTCGATAAGAATGGTGATAATTTTTTCTAGTTATATTTAAACGAAATGTTAAATTTAAAATCTAAGTGAAAGACAGCTTAAACCACCGTCAACTTTTTTGTATTCTGAAGTATCTACTTCAACTACTTTATAGATTTTTAAATCCTCAATTAACTTTTTTGTTTTAGGATATCCCTTTGGTACAATAACAGTATCATTGATTCAAATACAATTAGCTCCATAAGCTTCATCGGCAGGTATGACAATTTTATTGAAATTAGCAAAGTTT
This sequence comes from Ureaplasma sp. Hg1, assembly GCA_021378535.1. GTDB lineage: Bacteria > Bacillota_I > Bacilli_A > Mycoplasmatales > Mycoplasmoidaceae > JAACJV01. The sequence goes on from JAACJV010000004.1 coordinate 8,020, forward strand.
GAATTATCAACAAATTCACCAGTTATTAACAAATTATTATGTTGCAAGTAATTAACACCACTTTTAAGATGTAACATTGCATCCATTTTAACGGCAATAACCTTTTTGTTAAACAATCCTAAAAACTTAGTGAATTGTTCAATTCCTACTAAGTTGGTTCTTTTACTCATACCGACAAAATAAGTATCGTCAACCATCATAACATCACCGCCATCTAAGGTTCCTGGACTAGTGATCCTAAATATTTTATTTTTATCAAAATATTTTTCTAATACTAGTGCAACAGAGACTGTTTCCAAATTACGACTTGGAGCTCCTGGGTTAGTAATAACCGCACAAACATTCGGTACAACAACAGCTGTATCTTCAATAAAGCAAGAATCAGGGTATTGTTCATCAGCATTTAAAATCTCAACTTTTAATCCTAATCCTTTTAAAGTATCAATGTAATTAATGTGCTGCTTTAAAGCATTCTTATAATCAGGTCGTGATGTTTCGTTATTATCAGCTAACCCGTCAACTATTTTACTACATGGCGTTTTAACCACAATGTTTTTAAAATGTAACATATAAATCTCCTATTATCTAATTATAATTATATCCTATATTATTAAGATTAATTTTAATGATATAAAAAAAATAGAATCAGTTATTAAAAACTGTTCTATTTTTAAATTTAGTACTCTAATTCGTACATTCTCTTACCTTTGGCTAAAATTTCTTCTGAATCTTTTAATCCTGTTCCAGCTGGAATAAGATTTCCAAGAATAACATTTTCTTTTAATCCACGTAAGTAATCAACCTGCGCTTTAGCTGCTGCATCAGTTAAGATTTTTTTTGTATCTTGGAATGATGCCGCTGATAAGAATGAACCTGATTTACTAGGCACATCATCTAAACCGAATACACGGTTTATTGCTACAGCTGGTTGTTTTTTAGTTATTAATAAATCTTGATTGATTTGTCTAAATTTGTTAACGTTAATGACTTCTCCGATAAAGTAATCAGAATCACCAGGGTTTAAAATTTGAACTTTATCAGTTAGTTGTTTAATAATTACTTCAACATATTTATCACTAATTTCAATCCCTTGAATTCGATAAACTTTTTGAACTTCCTTAATAATATAATAACGTACAGCTTCAACGCCAGCTACTTTTAATAACTCGTTAATATCAATTGATCCATCAATTAATTTAGCTCCTAAAATTACTTTATCACCTGTTTTAACACGTGGTACGCGGTTTATTGGTGCGCTATATTCTTGTTCATCAAAATCATTTTTAATTGAGAAGAAGTATAATCCATCTCTTTCGTCAACAGTTACAGTACCTTCAATTTCAGAAATAATTGCTCTCTCTCATGGTTTTGGCGGAATACAATCAAATAATTGTTTTAATCGTTCAAACCCTTGAGTAATATTAGTTCCACCAGCTACCCCTCCAGTATGGAAGGTACGCATGGTTAATTGGGTTCCTGGCTCACCGATTGATTGAGCAGCGATAACTCCAACAGCAGTTCCGATTTCGATTACTTCATTTGTACTTAAATCACAACCGAAACATTTTTGACAAATTCCGTGTAAGTTTCTACAATGAAGTGGAGATCTAACAACTACATCTGTAATATTAATTTCAATTCTTTCAGCTATTTTTGGTGTAATAATTTCGTTTTCTTTTACAATTACACGGCCTGTATCAGGATCTATAACATCATATAAAGAATATCTATTTTCAATTCTATCCTTCAATGATTCAATGATTGTTGAAGCTTTGGTATCAACAATTTTTCTTACTGATATTCCATTTGTTGTGCCACAATCTTCATTAGTTATAATAACTTCTTGAGTTGCATCAACTAATTTACGAGTCATGTAACCTGATTTAGATGTTTTCATTGCAGTATCGGTCATCCCTTTACGTGCCCCATATGAAGAATTGAAGTATTCACTAATTGTTAAACCTTCAATAAATGAATGTTTAATTGGAATTTCAATTGTATCTTTAATAATCGCAGACTTTCGTTTTTGATCGTAGTTGAAGGATTTACTCATCAAACCACGCATCCCAGCAAGCTGAGTAAAGTTGGAGATATTCCCACGTGCCCCAGAGTCAGCCATAATAACGATTGAGTTATTTTGATATTCCTCTGATTTTACAAGATGTTTGATATCTTCAGTTACTTGGTTTTTAACATCTGATCATAATTTTACAACTCTAGTATAACGTTCATCATCGGTCAATAATCCCTTTTGATATTGTTGTTTTAGAGTAGCTACTTTTTTATCAGCAATACTAAAATATTCATATTTTTTGTCATAACTTGGAACATCGAATGCTGAAATTGATGTTGCAGAAATCATTGAATATTTAAATCCTAAAGATTTAATTCGATCCATTGTTACTGGAACTTTTTCAATTGGATAGTTACGGTATAAATGGTCAACTATCTTACTTAAAGATTTTTTATCTAAAGCCTTAATTAAAGATCTGTGAGCAATAATTTCACGAACGTTTTCACCTTTGGTAGTAATACTATCACACATATCGCCCTTTAAACTTGTTGGCGAATTGATATATGGGAATGATGAAGGTAAAATATTATTTAAAATGATTTTACCAACAGTTGTAATTAAAATTCCATCATCTACTTTTTTATCATTTTTAGTAAATAATTTATCTGGGAACGCCTTAATTCCAATTCCAATTAGAGCATGAATATCAACTTTCTTATTTTCATAAGAACGGATAACTTCATCAACATCAGCGAATATTAAACCTTCGCCTTTAATATTGTGCTTTTCCATTGTTAAATAGTAGTTACCTAATACCATATCTTGAGTTGGAGTAATAACTGGTTTACCATCCTTAGGTCCAAGAATATGTCACGAAGCTAGAATTGTACCTCGAGCTTCAGCAATTGCTTCTTTTCCTAACGGTACATGGACAGCCATTTGGTCACCATCAAAATCGGCATTAAATGCAGTTGTTACAAGTGGGTGTAATTGAATAGCCTTACCTTCAATCATCTTTGGTTCAAAAGCTTGAATCCCAAGACGGTGAAGTGTTGGCGCACGGTTTAAAATAACCGGACGGTCTTTAATTACTTTTTGAACAACTTCTCAAATACTATCATCTTGTGTTAATAATAAACTTTCAGCAATTCTAATGTTTGCTGCTAGTGGAGTTATTTCATTTCCATCTTCATCATATTTACGAATTAATTCACGAATAATAAATGGTTTAAATAATTTTAAAATCATAATTGTTGGAATTCCAACTTCATACATTTTTAATTCTGGACCAATAACAATTACAGAACGGCCTGAATAATCAACACGTTTACCTAATAAGTTTTGTCTAAATAGACCTTGTTTACCTTTTAAGTGATCACTTAATGATTTAAGTGCTCTTTTATCTTTACCCATAACAGGTTTCTTTCGTGATGAATTATCAAATAACGCATCTACTGCTTCTTGTAACATTCTTTTTTCATTGTTCAAGATAATTGAAGGTGCACCTAAATCAATAACTCGTTTAAGTCTTTCATTACGGATAATAATTTTACGATAAAAATTATTAATATCGCTTGTAGTAAAACGTCCACCATCTAATTGGATAATAGGTCTAGTGTCAGGAGGTGTAACTGGAACATTTTTTAAAACCATTCATTCAGGTTTATTACCAGATTCCTTCATTCACTTAATTGTTTCTAAACGACGTAAAAGTTTCTTTGCTTTAATGTCGGTTGAAGCTTCATATTTTGTTAATTCTTTTTGAATTTTTGAATATTCATAATCTAAATCAATGTTCTTTAACAATTCATAAATTGCTCCAGCACCGATTCCAAACCGAACGTTAGTGTGTTTTCTAATAAATTTGAAAACTTCTTCGATAGAAAAAGGCAAAGCTGAATCTTTCAATCTTTCATAATATGATTTAGCTCTTAGGTAATCTAAATCTTTTCTATCCCCATCTTTTTCTTTCAATCTCTTTTCAGAAATTTCTCTTAAAATTTTTCTAAGTTTAGCTCTTGATTGGATAGTAGATTTAGGAGAAGAAAGATCAATAACTTCTTTAAGTTTAAATACTTTCTTAGCTTGATTTGTATAAATCCCCTCATCTAACACGATGTGATTTACAAAATAAACAACTTGGTCAACTTCCTTATATGAAATATCTAATAATAAAGATATTTTACTTGGACAAGGTAATTCCTTGGTCATTCATATGTGCGCTACTGGAGCTGCTAATTTAATATGCCCCATACGTTCACGACGAACAATAGCTTCAGTAATATCAACTCCACATTTTTCACATTTTTTACCGCGATGTTTTACTTTTTTGTACTTTCCACAAGCACATTCATAATCCTTTGCAGGTCCAAAAATAGCTTCGTCAAACAAACCATTCTTTTCTGGTTTTAAAGACTTGTAATTAATAGTTTCAGATTTTGTTACTTCACCATAAGATCATTCAAGAATTCTTTCTGGTGATGCAATTCCAATACGTAATGCTTTTATTTTATCATTTCCCATTTTATTCATTCCTCCTATTAATAGCTATCTTCTTCGTTATCATCATTATCTGAAACAACGGTATTATTTTCAATTACTTTTTCAACGACAGGAATTTCGATTTGAGAATCCTTTTCATAAGTATATTGAACATTTTTATACTTTGTAAATTCATTGATATCAACTTCACTATCATCATGTTTAATAACATTTACATATAAACATAAACCTTGTAATTGTTTGGTTAATAATTTAAATGATTCTGGCATTCCAGCTTCTGGAATATCTTTTCCCTTAATGATGTTGTTATATGTTTGGTTACGACCTTTAACATCATCTGATTTGATTGTTAAAATTTCTCTAAGGTTGTGTGCAGCACCATATGCTTCAAGTGCTCAAACTTCCATTTCACCAAATCTTTGACCACCGTTTTGTGATTTACCACCAAGCGGTTGTTGGGTAATCTTAGAATAAGGACCAACAGCCCGACTATGGATTTTATCATCAACCATGTGATCTAGTTTTAACATATACATAACACCAACAGAAATTGGCCCATCGAAGCTTTCCCCGGTACGACCATCAATAAGTTTGAATTTACCTTTTGTTTTAATAGGATCTATTCCAGCTTCAACCATAATATCTCGTAAGTTTTTATTACTACACCCTTCAAATACTGGGGTAGATACTTTATATCCAAGATCGTCAAGATGTAAACCAACTTTACTTAGAATAATTTGAATATCAATTATACGAATTTTTTCATAAGCTTCTTCTAGCGTTTTGCATTTATGTTCTTTAATATATTTTTTAGTTGCTTCATATAAATATTTTGCATCTGAGTCAATTAAACCAAATAATTTTATTAAATTTTTATGATCTTTTTCAGTCATTGCAATTCTAATTAGTTCTTTTTGACCTAACTGACGAGCAGCTAAACCTAAGTGAATTTCAAGAATCTGACCAATGTTCATCCGACTTGGAACACCTAGTGGATTTAACATCACATCAATTGGTGTTCCATCTTCCATGTGTGGCATATCTTCAATTGGAACGATTTTAGAAATAATCCCTTTGTTACCATGTCGACCAGCCATTTTATCTCCAATTTGGATTTTTCGTTTTTGAACAACGTAAACTTTGATTACTTCAATTACGTCATCACCTAAGTCTCCGAATTTTTCATCAGAGTTACGGAAACGTTTAACTGCTGCAACAATACCTTCACCACCATGTGCGACTTTAAGTGAATTTTCTTTAATTTGTTTAGTTTTTTCACCAAATATTGCTTGTAGTAATTTTTCTTCAGGACTTAAATCCACTTGTGCTTTAGGAGTAATTTTACCTACTAAAATGTCACCTTCACGAACTTCTGCACCAACCATAATAATTCCGTCTTCATCTAAATATTTTTTAGATTGTTCAGAAACGTTAGGAATGTCTCGAGTAATTTCTTCATCTCCATTTTTAGTAACTAAACATTGAATTGTATGTTCGTCTATATGGATTGATGTATATGTGTCTTCTTTTACTAAACGACTTGAAAGAATAATTGCATCTTCATAGTTGTAACCACTTCAAGTTGTAAAAGCTACTAACATATTTTGGCCTAATGATAATTCACCATTACGCATTGCTGGACCGTCAGCTAGGGTATCACCTTTTTTAATGGTTGATCCTAACGATACTATCGGAGCTTGATTATTACATGTATCTTGATTAGATTTATTGTATTTCATAAATTTATAAACTTGTTCATTTTCACCATCGCTAACGGTTAATTGTTTACCGTCAACTTTAGTAACTTTACCATCGTTTTGACTAATAATAGCCATTCCTGAATCATGAGCAATTTTATACTCTGAACCTGTACCAACAATTGGTGAATAAGGTTTCATTAGCGGGGTCGCTTGACGTTGCATGTTGGCACCCATCAAAGCACGGTTTGCATCATTATTTTCTAAGAAAGGAATTGATGATGCTGCGATTGATACAACTTGACGAGGTAAAACGTCAATAAAATCAATTCGGCTGGGTTCGAATAAATCAGAAATCCCTCTATATCTAGCAATAACTGAATCTAAAATTTTACCTTTTTCATCAACATTAACGTTAGATTCAGAAATTATATATTCATCATCTTGTAATGCTGTTAATCATTTAATACGATCTAAAATGACACCATTTTTAACTACACGGTAAGGTGTTATTAAAAATCCATTTTGATCAATTCTAGTAAATGATGCTAAAGACATAATCAAACCAATGTTCATACCTTCGGGAGTTTCAATCGGACAAATTCTTCCATAATGCGAGTAATGAACATCTCGAATATCTAGGTTAGGATCTTCCCGGCTAATACCACCAGGTCCCATTGCAGAAATTCTTCGTTTATTAGTTAACTCAGCAAGCGGGTTTTGTTGATCAATAAATTGTGTTAATTGATGACTATTAAAGAAATCTTTTAAAACCAATTGGAATGGTTTTGTATTAATCACAGATTTAACTGTAATCGTTTTCTTTTTAACTTCAGGAGCGCCTTCTACTTTGTCTTCTTCTTGTTGCTTATTAGCTCCATCAGCAACTGCAAGTTTTTCTTTAATGAATTTTTCAATTCTTAAAATCCCAACTTGAATTCGGTTTTTGATTAATTCGTGAATTAATTTTAAACGTTTATTACCTAAGTGGTCAATATCATCAAAATCTCCTATATCACATTGAAGGTTAATAACATAAGAAACAATCGAAACTAAATCAGGTAAAGTTAATGTTTCTGTTACATTACCGCCTTCAACTCCAATAATAGGTGTAGTTTCATCTTGTTTTTCGTTATCCTTATAAACAAGAACAGATTCATATCTAAGCGGTATATCTTTAACGCCAATATTCACTTCACTTTTAAGATGAAGATCTTTAACAACATCCAACAAATTTAATTTTGTCATGTTTTTGATAACATCTAATTCTGGTTTTAGAATCATTGTATCCTTTGGTATTTGTATAACTCCATTTACATCTTTTATATCTTCAGCAATAACTCTTTGATACAATCTTTCTGAAATTCTTAATTTACGGTTAAATTTATATCTTCCAGCAGAAGTAATATCATAATATCGTTTATGAAAAAAATGTTGTCATAATAACGCTTGATAACAAGCTTCATTTTTCATTGCAGTGTTATTTTCTGCTGCCTTGATTGAAATGTTAAGTTCGTTAACAACGTCTTTAGCTGCTTTTTCACAAATTATTGAATCTAATAAAGATAAAACAATTTTACGGTTTTTACCTAAAGTATCCATTTTTTCTTTTCAAACTGATGTACCTTCTTCAAGCGATTCAATTTCAAAAGTTAGTTGGTCAATTACATCTTTGTATTTTCAATATTTAATTAATAAATTTTTAAGTTTAAATTCAATTGGTGAACCTCTTAAAACAGTTTTTTCTCTACTTTCAGAATCTTCATCATCTTCGTGAAATTCGCCTGCTAATTCATGCAAAATTAATTGAATATCTGGTTCATTTAAGATATTATCATAATTATATTTTTCATTATCTAATGTTTTTTCAACATTAGAGTCTTCTCTAAAAACATATCTAATTTCTTCGTTACTTAGACCAAAAGCTTTTAAGATTGTTGTAGCCATAATCATTGGCGCAGATTCACCTGAAGAATCTCGAGCCATAATTTGAACATAATCTTTGCCTTCTGGTATTAGCGATAACATTAATGTACCCTTAGATGGCAACACTTCACAAATGTTTCCTTCTTGAACTCTTTTTCTTGAGTTATTAAGTTTAATTTGTGATTTCGATAAGATATATGCTCCTGGAGATCTAATAATTTGTGCAATAACAAATTTTTCAATTCCATTAATAATAAAAGTACCTTTTGTTGTCATTAGCGGTACATTCGCAAAGAAAATCCCTTCATGTTGGTTTTTCTTTGTTTTTCTTGCTTTGACAACCTCGCCTGTAACATTGTTAACTAATGAAAGTTCAACATACAAAGGCGCTTCGTAAGTTTGCCCTTCATTTCTTGCTTCTTCTTCACTTCTTCTTGGTTCTAACAACTCGATGTTGTCAAATTTTAAAGTGTACTTCTCTTGCGGTGAAGTAATTGGAAAAACGCTTGAAATAACATTACGCATTTCTTCGTCTAAAAATTTTTGAAATGATTTAATTTGCACGTCCAATAAATCTGGTGCTTTAAAATCATATTTAATTTTTGAATAATCCCGTCTTACGACTTTATCAGATATTTCTTTAATTTCAAAACTACTTGAATTTTTAATCATTAATGACCCCCTATAAAAATATAAAAAATATTTATTTTGTACTTTAGCTTTATATAAAACATAAGTTTTTTAATTATACTAAATTTTACTTTGAAAGTAAATCATTTTTTTTAAAATTTATTAAATAGTTTTAAAAAATTATCAGGGTCGGCAATATCTATTTGTAATAAATTTCTAATGTTATGAAATATCCAATTAAATAATATCTAAAGCATTGAGAGTTATCAACTAGAAATTATTATGTGTCACAATGTTATTAAAGATTATCAAACTTTATGATATGAATTAAAAAAAATAATGCTATAAAATAGCATCATAATTTTATTCTAATTTTGTTTTAAAATTAAATTTCAAAAGTTTTTTCACCGTCAAATAAAAGATCCTGATTATGAAATTTAGGTAAACTCTTAATTAAAATTTTTGCTTTTTTAATCTGATCATTTTTATATTTATTTAAATCATCAACAAGAATTGTTCTAATTCCATAACTGATTCCAAAACCAGTATAAATCTTTTTATCATCTGTTATAATAACAATTGTCGCAGATGCATGTATGTTAGCTAAAGCTCTTATTTTAACACTATCATTTGTATAAAAAACAACATAGTCATAGTTAAAATTTGTATTTTTAATATGCTTAATTGGTTCAACTTTTTTAGCTAAACTTATAACTGCTCTACCGAAATCAGTCTGACTAATTTTTGTATGTGGAAAATAAACAGAAATTGATCTTTCATAATCAAACATTTCTTCAGCTCTAGCATCAATCTTAGACATGACTTCAACAGCATGAACAGGAAATAACCCACTTGCTGTTTCGCCAGAAAGCATTGTACTATCAGACCCACGGTCAACAGCGAAGAAAACATCAGTAACTTCAGCTCTTGTCGGCTGAGTTTGTTTTTCCAATGAATCTAACATTTGAGTTGCTACAATCACAGGTTTTCCAACAAAACGACATGCTTTAATAATATATTTTTGTCAGTAAGGAACATCTTCATAAGGTATTTCTAACCCCAAATCACCTCGCGCCACCATAATTCCGTCACTTTCATCAATGATTTCATTTATATTTTCAATACCATGAGTTGATTCAATTTTAGATATTAATTTAATATTAGTATTACCAAATTCCTTAAGCAATTCTCTAATTTCCTTTATATTATCAGTTGTGTTAACAAATGATAAAGCTATATAATCAAAATCTTTATCACATGCGTATTTAATGTCCATTTTATCTTTTTTACTAATAAAAGGTAAAGAATATTTAGTGTTAGGTAAATTAATCCTTTTATTAGTAATTAATTGACGACTATTTAATGCTTTAGTATAAACTATAGATTTTTCCTTATCAATTTTAGTTACTTCTAATGGTAATTTACCATCATCAACCAAAACTATTTTACCAACACTTAAATCATTGGCCATATTGTATTTACCACTAGCATCCTTCACGCAAAATTTTGTTGCGTCACCCTTGATGTCGGTTGTACAATGGATAGCTACAGTTGAATTTATTTTTACAAATGAAGCTTCGCCTTCAGTCATGGTACCGATTCTTATTTCTGGCCCCTTAGTATCTAGCATAATTGATACAGGCATTTTTAATTTTGCAGCTTCAGCCTCTACTATTTTAAGCCTAACATCTTGTTCATTTTGATCTCCGTGACTAAAGTTAAAACGAATAGTAGTCGCTCCAGCTTTAATAATATTAGCCATATTTTGGTGTGCTTCTTTAACAATAGCACTATTTTTTGGATCATTATACATATCCATTGACCATATTTTTTTAGTAATGGCTGGACCTGCGGTTGCTATTATTTTAGTTCTCTTAAAGTGTGTCATAATTTCTCCTATTTAATATTTAAATTATTTGCTTTTTCGATTAAAGATTTCCGATTAACGCGCTTAAATTTCAAAGCTTCCTTAATACTTAAATTTTGTAATTTATCTCCATCAATTCCAATAACTCTTCCTTTTTGGCCTTCAGCCAAAAGTTCAATAGCATACATTCCCATTCTAGTGGCAACAACACGTTCTATTGCGATTGCTCTTCCGCCTCTTTGAATATAACCTAAAACATCAAGTTTTGCAGTCATATTGGTTGCCTTTTGAATAGCATCTAAAATTTCTTGGTATGTTGGTAACCCATTAGTACCATAAATCATTTCTGAGCAAGCTATAATAACTGATCGTTTCCCATTGCTTAATGCTTCTTGAACATCACTAACAATCTCATCAATTGTCATAACATTATCACTTGTAATACAAATTTCAGCTCCAGTTGCGAGTGCTGAAAAAACAGCTAAATCTGGACAATATCGTCCCATTATCTCAACGATACAAACTCGATTGTGCGAATCCATTGTATCTCTAATTTGATCTATTGCAATAACGGCATTATTTAATGCTGTTTCAAATCCAATTGTTCTTTTTGTTGATGCAATATCGTTATCTATTGTGCCAGGAATTCCAATGCAATTAATACCCATTTCAGTTAATTTTAACGCTCCAATAAACGAACCGTCGCCACCAACAACAACCAATGAATCAATTTTACGTTTGTTTAAATTGGCAACTGCTTTCTTACGAATTTCCAATTCTTTAAACTCAGGTAGTCTAGCAGAATAAATGTTTGTTCCACCCTCCCTTGTTCATTTATCAATACGTTTAAAATCAACCTCAAAAATTTCGTCTGCAACTAAGCCTTTATAACCATTTAGCACAAAATAAGGTTCAATCCCTAGAGCTTGCGCCCTTTTAGCTGCTGCTCTGATTGCGTTATTCATTCCTGGTGCATCTCCACCAGAAGTTAAAATAGCAACTTTTTTTACTTTATTCATATTATTTTTTACCTATTAAATTTTTTATAAAAAATTAAGCGATAATTCGCTTAATTTCTATTTATTGTGCCCAAAAGCTTTTAAACCCGGGAATTTAATATTATGACCTTTTTCCAATTCAATTTCAATTAATCTATTGTATTTTGCAATACGTTCAGATCTTGACATTGATCCTGTTTTAATTTGCATAGTATCTAAACCTACTGATAAATCAGCAATTGTAGTATCTTCAGTTTCGCCTGAACGATGTGATACAACTGTTGTCCAACCTGCATCATGCGCTTTTTTAATTGTTTTAATTGTTTCTGTTAAAGTACCAATTTGATTTAATTTAATTAAAATAGAATTTGATGCTTTTTTATCAATTCCATCTTGACACAATTTTGGATTAGTACAATATATATCATCTCCAACAGTTTGGATTTTGTCTCCAAGTTTAGCTTGCATTTTAGCAAACCCTTCTCAGTCGTTTTCGTCTAATGCATCTTCAAGAGAAATTATTGGATATTTATTAACTAAATCTTCTCAATATGTAATCATTTGTTCTGTTGTTTTAGTTGCTTCTTCTTTTGTTAAAATACCTGCTTTTAATGCTTTTTTAAATACATAGTTACCTGATTCTTTATCATAAAATTCACTAGCTGCTGCATCCATTGCAATTGCAATTTCTGTTCGACTAGCTTTATAACCAGCCGCTTTAATTGCTTCTATCATTAAATCTAATGCTTCTTCAGCGTTTTTAAGATTTGGTGCAAATCCACCTTCATCACCTTTATTAGTGTTATCACCACGTGATTTTAGAATTTTTTGTAAACTATGAAAACATTCTGAAGCCATTCTAACAGCCTCGTGGAATGACTTAGCACCGACAGGTAAAAACATAAATTCTTGAAAATCGATTGTGTTATCTGCATGTGCTCCACCGTTAATTACATTTAACATTGGAACAGGTAGATTGTATTCAGTCTTACCTTTTAATCCGCCTAAATCATCATGTAAATATTCATAAAATGGTTTGTTCAATTCTAATGCAGCAGCTTTAGCAGCAGCAACAGAAACTGAAAGAATTGCGTTAGCACCTAATTTAGCTTTATTAGGTGTGCCATCTAATTTAATCATTTCTTCATCTAATGCTTTTTGATTGCTTGCATCCATACCAATCAATTTTTTTGCAATAATAGTGTTTACATTTTTAATCGCTTTTAAAACACCTTTACCCATAAATCTCTTAGGGTCGCCATCTCTAAGCTCTATAGCTTCTTTTTCACCTGTTGAAGCACCTGATGGCACCATTGCTTTTCCATAACCATTATTATCAGTAGTGACAATTGTTGCTATAGTTGGAAACCCACGTGAATCTATTACTTCGTATGCGTATATTGATTTAATTTTCATTTTTTTACCTCTTATATTTTATAATATAATTATATTATTATTTTCTATAATTTCCAAATTATTTACATGTTTAATAGGATATTACCTATATAGAAAAAACTCCGTGTTCCGGAGTTTATCTTATATATCTAAGCTATCGAAAATATCTTCTAATTCTTTATCAGGTGTTGCTATTTTCTGTTTTTTATTTTTTCTGATATTCTTAGCGGTTTGTGTATCAGCATTACTATTTTCACTATCATCTATTGGAGTAGTTAATCCTTTAATTGGAACATTAGGTTTTTTTACTTTAAACATTTTATTTCGTTTTGGATTTACATCCTTCAAATTCTTAACTAATAAATTGTCATTTTCATCCTCATCAAAATCTTCAAGTTCTTGATCATTTATTGCTTTACGTTTCATTTGCTTTTGTTTAATTTTTGAAATTTTATTTGAAATTCCTAACATTCTTTTCTTATTACTTTGTTTAGCTAATTCCTTGATTTCACTAGAGTTTAATATTAATAATAAAATTGGAGTGAATAAAGGGATTGTTGCTAGACAAATTGAGAATATACTAATTATAGCAATTCCTGCAACTGAAAAAACGTTGGTAGTAGCACTAGAATTATCTCATACTATTGAATAACTTGAATGGACTGAATAGCCTTCCATTTGATCTATAATAGTATTTATTGTTGCTGGTTTATTACTAGCATCAAACGATACTCCAAGGTATTTAAGAAAATCTTCTCCTTTATTAAATATTTCGTTAGTGGGGCTCTTGCTATTAAATGCACTACGATATGTAGGATTAGTAGCTCAAGCATATCAAACGGTAGCGGTTTCGTAATGATCTAAAAACGGAGGCACAAAGGCTATTGCTATCATTGCAATAAAAGAAGCAAAGATAAGAATAGTTCATCCTAGAAATATTTTAGAATGTGCTAACTTGTTATCAAATAAACTATGTTTATATTTTGTTTTAGATATTAAAGCTATAATAGCGCTTATTAAAAAGACCGCAAGCACTACAACAAACCCAATTGCGGTGGGACTTAATTGATATGAAATCTTTCCGTTAATTTCTGTTGCAGTGAAGATGGCGTTTACACTTTGACTTAAAATTCCTGGACTTTTAGGTGATGCATATATAAATAACATTGTAAAAACTCAAGCATAGAGAATTAAGAAAAGCGATGCTGCTATTCACATTGTAGTATTACTATCTAAAATATTTAAACTTTTAAAACTAAAATTTTTAGTTTTTCTTACTTTTTCTTCAACAATGTTTACGTGTTCAACTTCTGTATCTGTCGTGCTAGTTAATGATGCAATTGAAACATCAGGTAGAGGTACGTTAAATTTAGAAACGTCGTCAGCATTTTCTACGTTAACTTTTGTTTTAATATCCGTTTCTTGAATTGAATCCACTTCATTTTTTTGTGAATCATTTTCAATATTTAATGGTTCTTTTTTAGCTTTAGCCATTACTTACCTCCTTAATTAATAGTTGCTATTTTTTGATAACCGAGTGGCCAGTCATTTCGACTGGTTGATCAATTCCTAGAATATCAAGAATTGTTGGTGCAATATCTGATAGTTTTGGTGTGTCGTTTTTAAATTGTATATTATTATTCGTAATAAGTAAAGGGACAAGACTAGAAGAATGCTTTGTAACCACTTCCCCATTTTCATCTAACATGATTTCTGCGTTGCCATGATCAGCTGTAATTATTAGTGTTCCATCTAACTCTTTTACTTTTTCATAGAGTCTTTTGATTTGAGTATCAATCACTTCACAAGCTTTAATTGTTGCTTTTAAATTACCTGTATGTCCCACCATATCAGCATTTGCATAATTTAAAATAACCACTTCATGATTAGGTAATTCTTGTAATAATGCATCGGTAATTCCAATTGCTGACATTTCTGGTTTTAAGTCATAAGTTTCAACTTTTGGTGAAGGAATTAAAACTTTTTTTTCATTTTTAAATTTTAATTCTTCTCCACCATCAAAGAAAAATGTGACGTGAGCATACTTTTCTGTTTCAGCAATTCTTAGTTGTTTTACGTTATTATCTTCTAAAACTTTTCCAAGACAATTATTTATTTTTGTAGGTGGGAAAGCAATTGCGTTAGCTTTAATTCCTTCGTAATTCATCATTATAGTTAATCACAAATTTTTAGCTCGATGTTCGGGATTGTTATCATAGTATTTAGAATTAATTAAATAATGCGATAATTCCCTTGCCCGATCGGGACGGAAATTAGCAAAAATGATTGCATCATTATCCTTAATTAAACTATGCTTAGCTTCAATATTTCTAGCTGGTATAATGAACTCATCACTAATATTAGCTTTGTATTGGGCATCGATATAATTTTCTCAACCGTTGAAAGTTGGCGCAGTATTCAATGTTAAGGCTTCGTAAGCTTTATTAATACGTTCCCATCTCTTGTCACGGTCCATTGCATAGAAACGTCCTGCTATTACCCCTAATTCAATGTTTTTACTTTTGTTAATTAAAGTTTGTAATTTTAATAATGAAGTTTTAATTGAGCGCGGTGCGACATCCCGTCCATCACCGAACGCATGAAAAACTACATGATCTACATTTTTACTCGCTATTCTTAACAATTCAAAAATATGTTCTTCGTGAGAGTGGACACCACCGGGTGATAATAATCCCATGATATGTAATGTAGATTTGTTTTTATTAACATGATTAAAAGCATCTTTAAAAGCTACTATTTTACCATAATCCTTATTTTTGATACTTTCATTAATTAATGATAATCCTGTAAAGACTGTCCTCCCAGCACCAATACTTAAGTGACCTACTTCCGAATTACCAAATTGGTTAGCTGGTAAACCGACTGCTGTTCCTGATGCCTCGGTGCCTTTTCAAGGGTACTTATTTTTTAGCATTTCCATAGTTGGACTATTAGAAAGCGCAATTGCATTACCTGCATATTTTTTTCCTAATCCATATCCATCCAAAATACATAAAACTAGTGGTTTTGACATTTTATTTCTCCTTATTTATATCACTTTTCATTTGCTGTTATAAGACCAAAAAAATCTTTTGCTTTTAAACTAGCTCCGCCAACAAGGGCGCCATCAATATCAGATTGTGTTAAAATTTCATTAATATTTGTTGGTTTAACAGACCCGCCATATAAAATGCGAATTATATCTGCATTTTTTTGATTGTATAAATCAGCTATCACACTTCTAATATATTTAATAGTAGTTTGTGCTTCTTGAGCTGTTGCTGATTTTCCAGTTCCAATCGCTCAAATTGGCTCGTATGCAATAACTATATTTTGTAATTCAGTTGCATTAACATCTGCCAAATCTTTTGTTAATTGGTTTTTAACTATTGTTTTTACTTGATTTGCTTCGTGTTGTTCTAAAGTTTCACCAACGCATAAAACTGCATTCATATTATGGGTAACTAACGCTTTGATTTTTTTATTAACCGTTACGTCATCGTCATTAAACATAGCACGTCGTTCAGAGTGACCGATGATTGCCCATGTGATTCCTTCGTCCAATAACTGTTGATACGAGACATTACCAGTAAAGGCTCCCATAGCTTCATAGTGTGCATCTTGACTAATAACAATAAAATCTTTTGTAGCTAATTTTTTCACACTTGCAATACTTAAGAAAGATGGCGCGACACCGAAATCAACAGTAAATTTGTATTGTTTGATGGAACTATTTAAAGCTGTCATAAAATCCACTGCCATTTTACTATTATGGTTCATTTTTCAATTTCCCAAAATTAATTTTTTTCTCATTATATTCCCCTTTTTATTAACAATATTCGTGTTTATTATAATATATTTAATATGATTTAATACACTAATCTATAATTAATTATGGTTGGTTCTTCACGAATTCAATTTAAGGAGTTAAAAATGACAATTATATATGTAGGTAAAATTAAGAAGTCCTCTTATTTAGAAATAAGTAAAAACTTTGTAAAAAGAATATCAAGGTTTGAGAAAATAAATATGATTGAAATTAAGGATGAACCAGATCCAAAAAAAAATAATTGTAAAGAAATAGAACATATTCTTAAAAGTGAAGCACAACAAATAGAACGCTATATAAAAAAATCGGATACTGTTATTTCACTTGTGATCGAAGGGAAACAATTAAATAGTGAACAATTTGCTAATCAATTATCAAATTGAAATAATTACAAACGAGGCGAATTAATTTTCATAATTGGGGGCAGCAATGGATTGCACTCTAGCATCAAAACATTAAGTGATTACCAACTAAGTATATCGGATATGACATTTCCCCACCAATTGATGCGAATTATCTTATTGGAGCAAATTTATAGAGCTCTTACCATTAATTCAAATATTACATACCACAAATAAGTTTATAACTCTAGTAGATAATGAATGTTAGATATTTAGTCTTAGAACATATTTCCCTCCAATTATTTTGGTATTATTGTGTAAATAATTTATAATTTTATTTTTATACAATGCTATATAAAAAAGTAAACAATTCATTGCTAGCGCAATTACTATGTTTACTTTTTGTTTATTAAAAATTGTTATAAAATGCAATGCCTAAGAAATATTCAAATATTCCTTAATGAAACTTGTGATATTTTTAGTTTCAGTTTGCAACGCTTTAGTAATTTCGCCATTAGAATTTTTCTTTTCTAATTCAGGATTATTATTATACAAGTTAAAATATATTTTAAATTTTGGTTCAGTTCCAGAAAGTCGGAACTTAAGTCATGAACCTTCTTCTAATTCTCATTTTAAACAAGAACCAGCTTCGTTATAAGAGATCTGAACAATCTTACGATCTCCAATGTATTCTGCAGGAAAACTTGTCAAATCCTTCATAAATCTTAAAGCTTTCATTTTTCAATCCTCACCTGGAATTAAACAAGGAACTGTAATTCCAAATCAATACCCGTATTTAGGATATATTTCTTTTTCTAGTATATCAACCAAATCCATATTGTGTGCTTTGTATTTAGTATTTATTTCAAGTAAAACAGCTGCTCCTTGAAAAGAATCTTTATCTCGGTTCATATCTGTTGCTAAAGAGCCAATTGCTTCTTCGAAACCAACTGCATATACTTCGTCATCACCTAGTTTATTAATTTGGTCACCAACTCATTTAAAACCTGTTGCCGTTCTTATAACTTTTGTTTTATAGTGTTCTGCTATTCTATCTATTAAATCATTACTTACATAGGTTGAAACAACAATAGGTTTTTTACCTTTAAAATTACGATATTTTAAAATGTATTCAGTTAAAATAATACCAGTTTCATTACCACTTAAAAATCTTCATTCGCCTTTGTGTCTAACAGCTACTCCTAAACGATCTGCATCTGGATCACTTGCTAATATTAAATCTGATTTCTTTTCATCGGCTCATTTAATAGCTAAATCAAAAGATATGATATCTTCAGGGTTTGAAGATGGTGAATTAGTAAAATTACCATCTGGATAACATTGTTCCTTCACTGGAATTACATTGTAACCTATAGATTGTAAAAAATTAGGCATTAATCTTGAAGCAGTCCCGTGGTGAGCAGTAAAAATTACTGGGTAATCTTTTTTTGCATCAACGTTAGTATTAAATAAACGTAATTTAATATCAGCGAAATATCTTTGAATTAATGAATTTCTAACTTCAGAAAGTAATACATTATTTTGAACCACTTTATATGTTAAGTTTTTTTCTCACGTTGGCATTAATTCTACAACACGTGTTGCTTGATCTGGTAAATATTGTGTTCCTGTTTCATCATATATTTTAAAACCATTTTGATCTTTAGGATTATGACTCGCAGTTATAATTATCCCACCTTGAGCTTTTACCCTTGGAATAACATATGAAATAATAGGAGTCGGCATTAAAATATTATCTTCAAAAATTTTAACTTTCAATCCCATTCATGTTAGTGTTTTAGCAGCAATTAAAGCAAAAAACGATGAGTTATTACGATTATCATGACCTATTACTATTATTGGCGTTTTAGCATTTTTATATTTTTCTTGTATTTGTCGTCCATAACCCATAGTTAATTGTTGGTATGTTACCTCGTTTAACCACATATTACCAGGGCCCATTTTAGCTCGATAACCTGCAGTTCCAAAAGCTATTGATTGGTCCTTAAATGCTAAATTAATATCATCCGGTGACATTTTTTGCATTTCAGCCTTCATACTATCTGGGATTGCTGGACTTTTTATTCAAGCATTAAAAATTCTATTCATATTTTTCTCCTTGTTTATTTTTTGGTATTTATCTGAAAAGCTTCTTTATTAAATGAGAAGGGCAAGAGCTCTTGCAATTTATAACTTACAACGCTACCTTTAGAATCGTAAACATCAATAATTGCATTGGGTGGCATAAACTCAACCATTACTTGGCGACACGCTCCACACGGAGTGCCTTCGCCATTAATTGAATTGGTTATTAGCGACACTTTATTTATTATTGTTGCTCCATTTGTAATTGCAGTAGTTATAGCATTGCGTTCAGCACACAATGTGACTCCAAAAGCAGCATTCTCAACATTTACACCTTTAAAGATACCTTTATTAGTTTCAATGATTGCAGCTACTGCATAATGGGAATATTTGCAATAAGCATTTTTTTGTAATGTTTTTAATTCATTAAAAATAGTTTCAGCCATAAATATCTCCTTTTATAAATACAATTATATTTTATTAAAAAAAATATCATTATGCAATTTAATTACAATAAATAACAAAAAAATAGGGAAATCCCTATTTTAATTATAATATTCAATTATTATTTGTTTGTTCATAATCCGTGCAAATTACAATATGCATAGGCAATAATTTTTTTACCATGTGCTATCTTAAAAGTTGCTTCAGCTTTCCCATTGCGGTCTAGGTATATTCTTTCGCTTAATTTACCATCAACTACAATTTGCATGAAATCAATATAATGATCTTCTTGCATTACATGTGGCACATTTTCGCCACATCTTATTTTATAGCCATCTTTAATTTCTTCAACAAAAGGGACATGTTTTTCTCAACCCATATCTTCTTTTTTAGCATCTAAACTTACTAAATCATTTGTGTCATATTGACTTAAATCCATATCACTTCCAATAATAGTTTGCAAGTCAGTTTTTAATCGATAAAATTCCATAAAATTATTTCTCCTTATATTATATCTATAAACATTATATCAATTTATTCACATTTGGCATAATTAAGCTTGATAAAAAAAATTTTAATGTCGCCATTAAAATTTGAATATATTTGTGATAAATTATTTAGTTGCCAAACCTGTTAAAATAGTTGGGCCACCTTTTTTATGAACAACTAATGTGTCTTCAATTCGAACCCCGCCTAAGCCAGGAACATAAATTCCAGGTTCGACAGTTATAACTGAATTAGCCATAATAGTATTACGGCTCGTCGGTGAAACATTCGGTTGCTCGTGGACTTCCACTCCAACCCCGTGCCCGGTACTATGTATAAAATATTTACCATACTTAGTCGAATTTATATAATCTCGACACACAGCATCAATTGACATTCCTGATGTGCCTTCTCGAGCGGCTACAATTCCTGCTTCTTGTGCTTTTTTAACGATATCGTAAATCACTTGCATTTCTGGATTAGCTAATTTACCAATGGTAATTGTTCTAGTAATATCTGATGCATATCCTTGGTACATACAACCAATATCGATTGTTACCATTTCGCCTTCTTCAATTTTTTTATCTGTGGGCGAGTGATGCGGAACAGAGCCATTAATACCTGATGCTACGATTGGATCAAATGAATTTTTAGTTGCACCAAGTTCAACCATATGGTTAGTAATCATATTAGCAACCTGTAATTCAGTCATTCCTGGTTTAATTATTTCTTTAATTCAGTTTTCAGTCTCTGCAGCTATATCCGCTGCTTTTTGTAATTTTTCAATTTCACTGCTGTCTTTAACGCTTCTTAAATTTACGCTATTCACACCCTTGAAATTTGCTACAAAATTTTTAATTGAATCAATCATGCCGATTGTTACATATTCATTTTCTACAAGTAAGTTTGTAATTTTTAATTCGTCGACTATATCCTTTAATTGTTTAGATACATCACCACGATAACTTAATTCGCCTAACAGACGTACTTCACAATTTTCAGATTCAGCTTTTGCTGCTTCATAATATCTATTATCTACAACATAGATTGCTCTACCCTTATTATTAACAAATACATATCCTGCACTTGATTCGAAACCTGTAAATCAAAAACGATTGTATGGCGACCAAAACATCATTCCATTGGCTTCATTCTTTTTAATTAATGCTAAAACATTATCTAATTTTAAACTCATTATTTTTTCCCCTTAATTTCTTTATGAGGTGTAGCTTTTCTACATCTATTACAAAATTTATTCAATTCAATTTTATCAGGATGGTTCTTTACATTTTTACTTGTTAAATAATTAATCTCTTTACATTCTGTACATTGTAATCTTATGCCTCTTTTTGTTGCCATATTTCTCACCTCATTTTTTATTTTATATACAAATATTAAAATTTGTTTATTTTATTTTACCTATATATTATATATATTTATCTCTATTTTTCAAGAATAAATGAATATCAATCTTATTATAAGTGATTTGAATAGTTATTTATGATATCTATTTTGTAGAAAAATGTTTATTTCTTACTAATATATTTTCTAAAACGTAACTGTAATTAAAAGTTTATTAATTTTTTGCGACTGATTAAAGAATTTCTTGTTCTCTTAGATGGTTAATAAACAACCCGATGGCATATAAGGGTACATGATAGATTTGATTGGCTTTATCGTAAGCAAAATTTGTTGGGCTAGTTTTAATGGCCACTATTTTTTTATCATTTTTTCTTTGATTATCTATAAATCTTTTAAAACTAATGGATTTTTTATTAGCTGAGGATTTAACTTCAATAACAACGTTATTAACATGATTACCTTCTAAAATAAAATCTATTTCAACCCTATCCTTATCATACGTATAAACTTCTATACTTTTTCATGTAGTGGGGTTAAATCTAATTTGAGTATAAACATAATTTTCTGTTAATCCCCCCTTAATATTTTCCCATTTTTGCATTTTAGTTTTGATTTGAAAATAATTCAAATTAGCATGTGTGCTAAAAAATCCAACATCGTTAAAGTAAAGTTTGAAAAAAGAATCCTTTTCGCGAGATATTAGAGGGTCGACTAAAACGTCTATATAATTAACCATTCCTATCATATTTGATAAAATCAAACTATTGGTTGAGTTTTTGATTCTTGAATATCGGTCTACTTTTTTTATATTATCTAAATTTAAAGACTTAAATTGAAATCTTGTATTACCTTTAATTAATTGTTTGAATATTGAATCGTAAATAGATCTAATTTTATTATTTTCTCTTACGTCAAAAAATTTAGAAATATCATCTCTATAATCATCTAAAAGATTTTCTTTAATTTTAGTGTAGTTAATTTTACCTTCAGAAAAGCTCATAACAGCTTCAGGCATACCTCCAACAATAAGATAATTATAATAATGTTCATTCATTTTATCGTGGACTATTTTATCTATTGAATTAAAATTTTCATTTTTTATATGCGTTTTAATAATTTTTAAATAGTAGTTATATTTAGTATTTAAACAAAACTCTTCAAAATTTAAAGGATACATATATATGGTCTCAATTTTCCCAACTGGCTTGCTATTTGTAGCATTGTGTAAAATTAAATCTATTAAACTTCCTGATGCTATAATGGGTAATCCACTATATTGCTCTGATAAAGGTTTTAATAATGTTTCCAAATGTGGCAGTCTTTGTATTTCATCAATAATAAGAATACATGAATCGTCTATTTTAATTCTAAATATAGTCTCTAAAGCATTAATAAAAGTTTCGGCATCAATATCAGTATCCTTAACATATTTGTACGCTTCCATGTTGTTTTGTAAATCTAAATAAATAATTTTATTTTTTTTAAAGTTTTTCTTGGCAAAAAGTTTAATAGTTGTACTTTTTCCCACTTGTCTAGCTCCTTTGATAAATAAAGGTTTTCTATTATCAATATTCGCTAACCACTCTTCTAAATATCTACTAATTTTTCTTTCAAGCATAATACACCTTCTCTACATTAATACTATAACTTAAAAAATAAATTAGTATGCTAAAAGTGTACATTTAATAAAAAAATAATATGTTAAAAGTGTACATTTAATAAAAAAATAACATGTTAAAAGTGTACATTTAATAAAAAATAACTTAGCAAAATTGCTCATTTGTTCGTAAAATAGCATATCTATAATACTGTTTTCTATTTGTTATTTACAAGTATTTTTAATATTATATGTAAAAAAATAATTTTTTCAGTTCTTTTTAATTAAGCTTGTTATTGTCATTTACTCACATAGATTTTTGAGGATTTTTATAAGTGAAACAGTTAATTGTTACATAAGCATTTTTATTTTTGTTTTCTCTATTTTAAATTAAATTATCTCTTAATCTATTATTAGATACTATTTTTGATTTTCATAACCTAATGATAGATGTTTATTAAGTAAAACTATTTAAATTTTTCACCGTCTAATTTAGCTTGTAATTTTTTTGCATTTATTTCAGCACGAATGATTTTTGCGTATTCATCAGTGCTACCAAAAACTTCTTTCGGATCTAAACCTCGCGCACGAAATGATAATCTAATATTTAACATTTCTCAAAAACCAACATAATTTTTAGCTTTTTTTTGTATTTTTTTAAACATTATTATCAACTCCTGACTAAATTTCAATAAATTGGGATTGTAAATTATTAACTATAATACACCATAATTATATATTAATTATTCGTAATAATTTGATTTTGTAGATTACAAAATTGATGCACAAATAAATTCTCAATCAATTTTATATTAGTATGTTAACATAATCATTTGGAATTTACACAAAACTATCTGCAGTCCCCATTTATACTTTTGTCCAGTTTTGATTTTTTTGTTCTTGTTCTTTTACTAGATTATCGTAATATTCATATGGTCCACCCTTTTTACCTAATAATTTATTTATTTTATTATCAAATGAATTATTTAGTGTAACGCTATGTCTTGCAACTTCGATATTTTCATCCCCCATTGATTTTTCCATTTCCATAAGTTCAAATTTTTGTTCTAGTTCTTTATGTTTTATGTATTTGTTATTGGTGAGTAGTTACATACCATATTAGTACTCCAAGAATAATTAAAACAACAATGATTGCAACAACTCTTAAAATTCTCCCAATGCCTTTTTCGTCTTTCCCTTCTTTTTTTAACTCATCAGTATCGATGTCACTTTTAATAACTATGGGTATGGAATCGTCATTGTTTTTTTTTGCTTCTTCTAATTCATTTTTTAACTTATCAGTATCAATGCCACTTTTAATAACTACGGGTATGGAGTCGTCTTTGTTTCTTTTTGTTTCTTCTAATTCATTTATTTTTTTCTCCGTTGCATCTATTTTTTCTTTATCGGTCATTGTTTTATCTCCTTTTTAATTTTAAGTATAGGTGTTTTAGTTAGATATCTATAATAATTCTTAAAGGCATTCATTCTTTTAATAATATTTAACTAGTCCAGTAAAAACGGACAACTCTAAACCATGACTTCAGCTGGGTTTTTCATTTTAAATTTTTCTGTATTCTATAATGATTATAGTGATTTCTAATATATTGTGATTGTTTTTCCACTTCTCTAATATTTTTTAGTTTAAATATTCTAATTTAAGAATGTTAAAGAAACATTCAATTTCACGATTATCTAATGATATACAAGGATAATTAAAGAATTAAATGCCTTTGTGCGACTTAACATAATGATTCAATTCAGATCCTCGATAATAGGAAGCATTATCTGTGTGAAGGATAAAATTTCAGCCACACTTTCTAATTTCGTCGTGAAGATTATCTTGTATTAAATTTGAATCAATGGAAACCAAAACTTTAATATTTAGAAAATTCTTACTACCTGCAATAATTACGGCTGAATAATAAACATTTCATGTTTCAATAGAATACGTTACAGTGTTAGAAAATATTTTCATCCTTGACCCCATCATCTTTAAAATTCTGTTTTATTATATTTTTTCTAATAGAACTAGTATCTTTTTTTCCATGTTTATTTTTATGTGCTCTTATTTTTGCCCTCAAACAAAAATGCTGCATATATTGCTTCCCCACTTTATTATTTGCCGCCGTTTAGATAAGGAACAATCTCTGGAACGAATAATAAAATATACTATAATATCCTGATTTTCAATCATATATCTTTATTTAAGAATATATAGTTATAAGGACATAACTAGTTTTTAATGCTTTAAATTGATTGAATATCCTTTATATAGCCTTGAATGTATAGATTTCATGATAATAAATAAATGCTATTTTATTTATTATTATTTCGTATAATATAATTTATACAAGAGGCATAAAATGAAAAGAACAGATACAAAAATAATCAAAATAGGAAATATTACGATGGGCAATAGTAACCACGTATATATCCAATCGATGACAAATACTAAAACTAGTGATATTGATAAAACAATTAATCAGATTAACGAATTAATTGCAGCTGGGGCTGAATTAGTTCGAGTTGCAGTTTTTGATGACGCTGATGCTGCATCATTAAGCAAAATTAATAAAGCATCCTCTGTCCCTGTTATCGCAGATATTCATTTTAGTAGTAAATATGCAAAACAAGCAATAGAAGCAGGGTGCCCAAAAATCCGCTTGAATCCTGGTAACATTAATAAAGATAAAGATTTAAATGAAATAATAGACCTTGCTCAAAAACATGGCACTGCTATTCGTATCGGTGTTAATTCAGGGTCGCTACCATTGGATATCGTTGAAAAATATGGTGTAACTGCACAAGCTATGGTTATGGCTTGTGAGCGCTATTTAAAATTGTTCGAGGCTAAGAAATTTTATAATATAGTTTTAAGTCTTAAAGCTAGTAACGTAAAACTAATGATTGCTAGTTATCGTTTAGCTGCACAAAAATTTGATTACCCCCTACATTTAGGTGTAACTGAAGCTGGTCCTTTGTTTGAAGGAACTATTAAATCTGTTGCTGGTTTAACACCTCTATTATTAGAAGGAATTGGAAATACAATTCGGGTTTCCTTAACAGGTGATCCGGTTGATGAAGTTTATGTTGCTAAAAAATTACTGAATAACCTTGATCTATTGAGTAATATGGTTGATATTATTTCGTGCCCAACTTGTGGTAGAATGCAATACGATATGATACCAATTGTTAATCAAGTTAAAGAGTATGTAGCAAATAAGCCATTCCCTTTAAAAATATCTATTTTAGGATGTGTTGTAAACGGAATTGGAGAAGGGAAGGAAGCTGATATCGGTGTAGCCGGCGGAAAAGATGTTGGAATTATTTTTGAACATGGGAAAATTTTAAAAACAGTCCCTACAGACAAATTATTTGGAGAACTAAAATTTCTTATAGATAAACATTATAAAAATTTCCTAGAGGCTAAAACTAAAAAAGAATAATTAATATATTTGAAATATTAAAATTTACCGTTGTAGGCATCTTCTAAAATATTTATAATATCCTTTTTAGATAGCTGTATTGGATTACTTAACCCTGTAAAGTCTTGCATTGCTAATTTAGCAATTAAAGGAAAATCTTTAGGTTTGACATCTAGTTCTTTTAATGTATATGGCAAATTCAAATTTTTATTAAGCTCAATTAAAGCCCTTAAACAGTTGGTAGCTATAGAGTCTTTATCTAAGTTTATTTCCTTTAATTCCATAATTTTACTAACGTCTTTAAATTTTTCTACTGTTTTGCTTGATTTGCAATTAAATTTTTCTACATAAGGCAATAATACAGCGTTAGCTAATCCATGAGGAATGTTATATAAAGCTGTTAATTGGTGACTTATAGCATGAATAGATCCTAAAGATGTTTGATTAAAAGCTACGCCAGCTAAATATTCTCCATAAGCTAATTTTTCTCTAATTTTTACATCTTTTAAATCTCTTGTAGCTAATTCTAAATTTTCATAAATAAGTTTCAGTGCCTGAAGGGCGAATGCGTCACTAATTGGATTGCTTATTGGAGATAAGTAACTTTCCAACGCATGAGTCAAAGCATCGATACCTGTGTATGCGGTTGTGTTTAATGGAACGCTCGTCATTAGCCTAGGGTCATTGATATTTATATGACACATCATATGTTTATCAACCAAAGTCATTTTAACATGTTTCTTAGGGTCGGTGATTACAGCAACATTAGTCACTTCTGATCCAGTTCCTGCAGTAGTATTAACTGCAAGCATAGGAACCATATGGTGTTTGAGTGTATTCAATCCCTGATATTTTTCCAAAGTCTTTGAATTATAAATTAATGAACCTGCTGCCTTAGCAGAATCATGCGCTGAACCTCCGCCTAAAGAAATTATAAAATCACAATGTTCTTGGATGTAAACTTTTTTAATTTCATTGACAACAAATAATGACGGATTAGGCTTTACACCTTGGAATAACACATGCTCAATATTGTTGTTATTTAATGATTCAATAACAACAATATGTAAGCCAATTTTTATCAATGTTTCATCAGTCACAATTAAAGCTCTTTTCAAATTCATTGATTTTGCTTCATTTCCAATTAACTTAATAGAATCCTCACCGATTAATGAAATTCTAGATAATTGAAAAATATTATCCTTTTGATTTCATTCATTAATCATTGGAACTAATTTATTAGCTAACTGATTGTGCTTCATTTTAAGTATTAAACTACGACTTAATGAATGACTTATCGCATTATTAAATATTTTAAATATCATTATTTAGCCCCCTTATTATTGATTCATTTTTCAATTTTATTAATTTTTGTATCCTGGACACATTCGTTTTTTAATTTTTGAAGCATTTTGTAGTCTTCCTTAGACAATATTGCTGAAGTTTGAAGAGACTCACATATATCAAATAATTCTTTAGCTTTGTTTGTTATATCGAGTTTTGTAAAACTTCCTAAAACGTAGAGAATTGGTGAAAAGTCTCATTTATTCTCTTCCATTTCTACAAAAAAATATCGGTTATTTTCAATAATAAAGTTATAAAAATCTATATTTTTATTCACGCAAAGATATCTCGACAATAGCATTAAGGGAGTATAAATTGTTTTATCATGCGTCATTCTTACGTTATTTAGGGCTGACAAAATACTATAACTAGCATATATTAATTCATTTCCTTTATCTTGGTAGTTCGGTTTGTCAAGCGGCTTTTTAGCATCTGCTAATAGTGTATTAATACCAGATGTTGCTAAAGTAGCACATATTAAATTTACTTTAGGATCACTTATCATCATTAAACCAGCATATAACAAGTATCCAATATTTTTTCTATACTCAATTAAATCAAATACATTTGCATATTTTTTGTCGAAAATAAGGTATTTCGGGATAAAACTTTTACTATTAAAAAAGTAATTACGCTCGCCTTCAATGATTATTGTTGAAGAAATTGCATTCAATGTATATTTTTCAAGTGAGATACAAGTAAAGGGCATATTTTTCTTAAATTCAAAAGTAGCATTGTGGTCGAAAATAAATGATATATTATTTATCACAGCTCCGCCGGCCAAGCGTGTTATGTCATGAACTATTTTTGTTCCAATTGAAATTGCCATGTCATATTTTTTAGCATACATAACTTCAATTAACTGTTCAATGTTTTTTTGAATACTAAATTTTTTTTCATACTTGAAAACATCATAATCTTTTGTTTTAATTTTTCTAATGATTTTAAGGCCAGTTTTATATTGCTGTTCTTCTTCGCTCACTATAAAAATGATTTTATTATAATGATTTTCACGTAGCCTGTACTTTAAATTTTCAATAGTTCTATCGCCAATAAAAAATTCACTTGGCATTACTAATTTAAAAGTCATACGATACCTCTTAAGACATTTAATATCTATATAATAATGATATCCAAGAATTACTAAGTTATCAATAAAATAACTAATTAAAAATTACTTTTTAATTAGTTATTTTCATAATGAATTTTAAATTTAACATCATCTTGGTCAACATGCATATTAATATAAAAATTATTTGGTTCTTTATTTGAAACTTTTAAGTTTTTGTTTTTTGATGAATCAATAGTTTCTAATAATTCACTCTCCAATTTTTCATATATTTTATTTAAGCCTTGAAAACCAGTCTCTAAATTTAAATTATTTAAAATATAATCCACAAATTTATCCAAATTACTATTTGTTAATTTAATCCCTTTATTAGCTAAATTTAAGACGAACTCGTCAAGGCTATAAGAAATTACTGCTTTAATATCATTATAATCATTAATTAAATTGAAATAAATAAAATTATCAAGTTTAATTTCATCAAATAATAAGCTTAATTCTCTATTTTGCTCTCTTATAATCTGCATTGATTGACGCATAATATTAATTGCTTTTTCAGGACTTTGCTTAACATTAATTTTTTTATCTTCAATATCTACATTAAAGATAATTATATTGTCCTTCATACTTATTATTTCGCCACTTGGGGTTGTAAAGAAGCCACTTCGAACTATTTTAGTTAAGAATTTAATTACTTCAGGATGTGCATAATCAATGTGAGAGAAATTTATTATCCGATTAGGATGTTTTTTAATAGCCGTAGTTAATTTACCCGGAACATATTTATTGTTACTATTATTAATTCCAATCAATTTTTCTAAACTAGATAAGTCACGGTAATTATACATATCAAATTTAGAAACCCTGATGCGATTAAAAAGAAAAGAACTTAACGAATGTATTGCAACATGCTTACCTATTCCCATGGGTCCCGCAAAACATGCAACTAACTTAGATTTATCATTACTATTCTGATTTTGAACTGTACTGTAAATCATACGTTTAATTTGATCTCCGGCATTTTTTTGACCAATAACTAACTTATTGAAAATTTCACTAAAATTGGAAATTTTTTCGTTATCTATGTAATTCCAAATATCGTTACTATTTTTAGTATATCTGATTGCCTTATTAGTTCTATTATCAGTAGTTTTCTTACGTGTTCACATTTTAGATAAATTTGAAACTCAATTGACAAATCTTAAATAGATATCGTTATCGTCAGCAGTTTTATTAAATTTGGTTTTTTGTAAAGATAATAAATCAATCAATTTATCAATTTCCCATTTTTTAAAAAAGTGTTTCATTGTATCTGCAGAAGTAGATATATTATCTAATTTTGTTTTTGCAAATTCAACTAAAATACAAATTGAAACTCACGCTTCAAATTGTTCAATTAAATGACTAACCTCAACTGTTTTATTACTTATTGCGGTAATATTTAGTTGGGTTAAATTATTTAAATTATCAATCATTCGAACTTTTTCATTATCACTAATATTATCACTTATAGTCATAAATTTTTTAACAACTTCATTATCTAAAGTATGGAAAACATTTATTTCATAAATTTCATTTTCATGTAATTCATCAAATACTGATCCATCATTATTATGACGCTTGATTAAATCCAAATAAATTTCTAGTGTATCATTTAAAATTCATCAAAAAGATTCACTATCATATCCTGATTTTTTACAATTAGTACCATAACGTTCTTTAAAGACCTTAATTGCACTAATACTTAAAAACATAATTTCACATCCTCAAAAAATAAAATAGAAGTATTTAATACCATTTATTCTAAATATCAATATAATAAATAAAAACCAAATGTTCTCAATACTATAGCGTATCCAAAAAGCTCTTTAATTTTACATTATTACGTCTATAACTAGCAAATAAAATCATACAAAATATCTCATTAAAATTTTCATCATTTTAACATTATAGTTAAAATAAAGACTAATCTTTTTTCATAGCAACCTTATTATATCAAAAACTTACAAAGTTCAATAAATAATACTGATTTGATATAAAAAATAATCATTAGATATAGCACTTTACTCCAAATTATAATTTTTTATTATATATTATCTTTTATTAATCAACATCGATTTCTTCAGATAGTTTTCGTGCTCTCTGTTTTCTTTTGATTATCGTTGCTTGATGCCGTAAATGTTCCTTCTTAATTTTTTCAAGAATTTCCTTTGGAGTATTGTGTTCGTGATTATGACATTGATAACATTGAAATGTTATATCTCGTAATAAAACATTTTCGTAAATGATTTCATTATTAAATCTACGACTTGCTTTAGTTTCTCGTGTTAATTTTAATTGGTCGGCAATTTTCAAGTGACTCTTTGTGGTAATATAACTTTTAATTCCACTATAATCCATGTAATCGATTGCTCTAAATTTAGGTCTAGAACTTAAAAATTTAGAAAGAATTAATTTATTCTTTTTTGATAATGGCGTATCAAAAACATGATCTTTAATTTCCTCGTTAATTGGGACTAGTCCCTTTATTAAGCGAATAACCTTCATTACTGTTTGAATACTAATGTTAGCTCATTCTTTTGTAATATCAATTTCTCTTTCTAATGTCATTTCTTTTAAGTTAGTTTTAATGTTTAAAAGAAACTTAGTATAGAATAAATTTTTAAATGCGTCTAAATATGTGGATGTATCAATTGGAAATTGCAAATTATAATCTCGTTTTAACATCATTAGGTTTATTACATTTTTAGTACGGCCTAAATCGTTATAGAACGGCTGCACAACTTCAAATATTGTGTGAATATGAGCCTGTCGAATTAATGGATGAATTTCTCCACTACGATCGTTATAAATATCACAAACCTTTTGAAGGTAATCATCTATTTCAACACGTTTTACTAAATTAGTTCTATGTCGGGTGTCTATTTTTCGTCTTTGACGATCAAATTCTCCTTCGTTATTTATATATGAATGCATATCCTTCAAAGCATTGATAGTTAGGTTTGGAACTGGTTCATTCCATAAGTTTCTTAAAACATAATAATATCTTTCGATTTTGTTATTTGTGTACTTGAATGTAGTATCTTCAAAAAGCGGAAAAATTTCATCTCGCACTGAACCATAATATGCTTCATTGTACAAGATAACATCGCTAATTTGTTCAATTGCAACTGCATGTTCCTGTGGCTTGAATAGTCTGTTTAATCATCTAATTAGACTATTAAAATCAGCTAATTTTTCCTGCACTTGCGGGTCATTAGCAATTTTTACATGATCAAATTCTAAATCTATATTATCTACATAATTCATATTAATACGCTCCAACTATATATTATCTTACTATTAGTTTAACAAACTATCTTACTATATGGACGAAATTTGCTAAATTTTTGGATAAATATACCTATTATAAGATAATAAGATGAAAAATAAACCCCAAACTAATTGCCACCTGACATTTTAATTTAGAGTTTATTTGTTTTTTTATAGCTTCTAACTACATATTATAATTGAGTATAACGTTTCTTCTTGAAGCGTTCAACTTGATTAATAATATTTTGTAATTCTTTAATTTGAATTTTATGAATCTCGCGATCCATGATGTCTTCATTAAAAATTAAACTAGCATGTTTGTATTTTTTAATGTCTTCTGCTAACTCATGCTTTAGTTGCATCAACACTTTTTGCTGTGAAAATTCTCTCAGCGTTTTATCGTCTAATTTACTCATTATAAGTTCCTTAAATGGAATAGAGTAGTTACTTAGTTGTAATAGGCTCCTACACCATTCACGCATATAATATAGTTTGGCACTTTTAACTCATTTAAAAAATAAATTAAAAATTGGGAGGGAATGTTGATAATTAGCATATTTACCTGATATAAAAGAGCAAATTAACTGAAAAATCAGAGTTTCAACACAAACTATATTTTCATTAAAAATCTCACACCCTCCTATATAAAGAATACACAAAAAATAATATAAATTGTTAAATACTTTACTATTTAGTGAATAAATTTAAAAAAAATTACATAAAAAAAATCGAATTTTACCCTCTTACTATAGTAAGGGGTTTTATTAGGTGAAAAATTATAAGTTTAAGAAATAAATAAATTATATTATAATTATTTTATGAATAATTACTCAAACAAAGAAAAGGATACAGCCCTTCAAACTGATATTTTAAAATTAGATTCCAATATATTTGATCCTAAATTAGATAATTTAGCAAAATCCTGATTAGGAATTGAAACACAAAAAGGATATATAGATTTTTTAGATAAAGATGCAATAATTAAAGAAATACTTGAACTTATTGAAAGTAACAAAAGTTGTTGTCATTATCTTAAAATAGAATATGATTGAATTGAATATGCTACTATGAGTAATTATATTTTGGATGATCCTAATTATTTTATGATTAACTATAAGGCGTTAATTCAAGGTGATAGCCTAATGTGGCTTGAATGTGAACTAAACAAACAAAAACACATCAATATTATTCTTCGTTTAGTTAGTCAACAAAGATTAACTTTTTTAGGAATGTTTCAAGACAATGATTTATATACTGTGGCACTATTAATAATTATTACTAGAATTGATATTAATCAATCTTACGAAGTGTTAAATAATTGAAACTGATTAGTTAAGATTAATCAAACTACAAAATTAAATAAACTTAAAGCAAAAATTGAAACAGATAAAGAACAATTATACATTATCACCAATAAAATCATTAATATTTTATTCCAAGAATAGGAGGATATCATGCAAAGCAAAAAATCAATTAGAGATACTAAACTTTTTGAAACAGAATATAAGGAATCTGAAATTCCTACTGCGTGGCTTGACCATTATAAAAATTACCAATCAATGTTAGTAGATTTTTTAATTTCATCTAAAAAACAAAAAGATCAAACTATTAGTAAGATTATTACAACAGTTAACATTTATCTTAATTTTGCTAAAAGTTATGAATGTCTCTATGTTGTAGTGTTATTGCATCCCTACATATTGAAATATGTGCAAAGCACTTCGTTAGCAACATATATTATTTTTTTGAAATCAAAAAGTGATAAAGAATTAAATCAAGCCTTGCTTATACTTAAACAAAAATGTAATAATATAAAACTTAATACCACGTTAGATTTAGCAAAATTTTATAGTAATTTTTCAAATGAATATGATGTAAATGAAATGCATATTTATACGACTTTGGCTTTTGCTGGTAATAACATTAATGAGGTAAACGAATTTTTAGACATAATGTATAAAAAAGCAAAAAAACTAATGCAATTAGATTTAGCACCAGTTTATTTTGGTTTATATATTAAATCATATGACAAAATTAAAAAACGTAATGCCTATAATCAATTTTTAAAAGAACTAAAATCTATCAAAAAGACATTCTAATTTTATTTCATTAGTTTAACGCCCGATGATGTTCCGATTCGGTTAGCTCCTGCATCAATAAATTCAATTAGGTCTGCGTGGCTTCTGACACCACCAGCGGCTTTAATTAATTTTTTATCACCTACAACACTTTTGAATATTTTTACACCCTCTAAGGTGGCTCCAGAAGTGGAAAAACCAGTTGAAGTTTTAATAAAATCAGCATTGCTTGATAACACTATTTCAGCCGCTCTCTTTATTTCATCATTGCTAAGCAAACAGGTTTCAACGATTACTTTTAAAATTAAATTTTCACATACTTTTTTAATTGCATTAATCTCTGCTACACAATAGTTACGATCATTCGCTTTAAGTTTTGATATATTAATAACCATATCAATTTCATCTGCCCCATGATTAATTGCATCTTTAGTTTCAAAAATTTTACTGGCTGTTGTCATTTGTCCTAACGGAAATCCTATTACTGTGCAAGCTAAAACATCTGTTCCTTTTAATTCTTGCTTAACTAAGTCAAGATAAAAAGGGTTAATACAGACAGATTTAAAATCCCACTCTCTTGCCTCTTGACATAAATGTTTAATAGCGTCTTCACTAGCATCTTGTTTTAATAATGTGTGATCAATATATTTATTATATTTCATATTTTATTTCTCCTTCTTTGTGTGATTCAGTAAATTGATTGTTTCAATCATTTTACGTCTATCTGGTGGGGTTAAATTTAATGCTTCATTCAAATCATAATCTATTAAATTAACGCCTCTTATTCCAACTGTTCTACCGAAATTATTATTAGCAATCAATTCAATAGCATAAGCGCCCATTCTAGTCGCATTAAAACGCTCTAATGCAGTCGGCGTTCCACCGCGTTGAATAAATCCTAAAATAGCTAGCTTAGTGCGGTTATTTGTTTTCTTCTCGATAGCTTCCTTAATCTCTGTTAAAGATGGAAGACCGTTCTCACCGTACATTTTCTCATTCACTAAAACAATAACACTTCTGCGATGTTGTTCTTTTAACTCCACTACTTTTTTTACAAATTCCTCTTTGCTCAAAATATTTTGACTAGTAACGACATAATCAGCTCCTGTTGCATATGCTGCAAAAATAGTTAAATCCGAACATTTACGTCCCATTATTTCAATAATGTAAGTATGCCCATGTGAAAAAGACGTGTCGCGAATATTCTCTACAGCATTAACAATCGTATTTAACGATGTATCAAACCCTATTGTATAATCTGTTGATGCTATATCATTATCGATAGTCCCAGGCAAGCAGATGACGTTAACACCTTCTTCTTGCAGCTTAGCAGCTCCAATATAACTTCCGTTACCACCTATTATAACTAAGGCATCAATTTTATGCTGTTTAAGATTCTTAATTGCGATAGCTCTTATTTCTGGTTCACAAAATTTTTCAAATCTAGAAGTAAAAATACTTGTTCCTCCAAATTTAGTCATAATATCCAATAATTTAACATTTGCGGGTTCAATATTATTTTCATATAGACCCTTAAACCCTTCGATAACTACGTAAGGTTTAATATTTAATGAAAGGGCACGACGCACGACAGCACGAACCGCCATATTCATTCCTGGTGCATCCCCACCTGATGTGAGAACTGCGATATTTTTAATTTGTTTCATACTATACCTTCATATTATTATAATTTATAATAATTCGTTTTTTATTCGATTTATTATATGCTTAACATTAAATCCTTTATCACGATAAACTTCTAAACCGTCTTTTGAATCACCGAAAGTAAAAGCACCCTGGTGCATAAAACCATTCTTATTATACAAATAAAGTTTGTATCACATATAGTCGCTAGAACATTCAAGCGCGATTACCCCTTTTGAAGATGCGATTGTTTTCGAAATATATTCACTATCTTGTTCTAAAAATGTTTTTAAAGATGGTACTGAAACAATTTTAATCTTATATTCAGTAAATGAGTTTGCTATTTCATGAGCTAATTCCAATTCGCTACCATTAGCTACAATTGTTAAGTCAGCATTATTTACTTCCTTAACAATATAACCACCATGCTTGGTGCCTTCGCTACTTGTGTTATATTTTGAAGGTAAGGCTTGCCGACAAGTGATAATGATGTGAGTATCTTTTTTACTTTCAACAGCTTCAATAAAAGCTTGTTTTTCTTCTATTTCATCTGCTGGTCTAAATAATACAACATTTTCTATTGCACGTAACATTGGAATTTGATCATATGGCTGATGGGTTGGTCCATCCGCACCAACTAAATATGTGTCATGTGAAAATATATAAGTTGATGGTAATTTATTCAATGCTCCTATTCGAATCGCTGATTTCATGTAATCAGCAAACACTAAAAAGGTTGAAGCTATTGGAAATAAACCGCCGTGTAACATTACTCCATTTTGAATTCCTGCTATAGCAAATTCTCTAATTCCTAAATTAATGTGACTTTTATTATTATCTTGATTAAATGAATCGCTTCCAATTTTAACTTTGGTTGATCCTGATAAATCAGCTGACAAAGTAATAATTTCTTTTGCATTCGCATCATATAGTTGATCAAAGAAAATTTTAGTATAATCTCTTGTTGCTTTATTGGTAGGAATATTGCTAGTCGAAAGAACTTTGTTAAAATCACTAAAGTCTCTTTCAAATCATCCTAATAGACGTTTTGTAGCTTCAGGTTCTGTTATCTTAAAATTCTCTAATTTATCATTTCATTTTTTGTATGCAATCCGCCCCTTATTTAAAACTTTTTGTCCAAAATGATAATATATTTCTTTAGGAAAGTTTCAATTGTCATAATTCATGTTGAAATATTTATCTGCATTTTCAATTTCCTTATCGTTGACTGCGCATCCATGAGCTGAGTTATCTGCTTGGTGTGTAGTGCCTTCGCCGATAATAGTTTTAACTTCAATAAAACTTGGCTTCATTGATTTCTTTGCTCTTAAAACTGCAATATGAATTTCATCTGGATCATTACTTGTTGTACGATAATCTCAATTCATAGCTAATACTCTTTTGCGAATATTCTCAATATTAACTTCACTTACTGCAGAATCTAGTTGATAACTATTAGAATCATGTAAAACAATTAATTTATTTAATTTTAATTTACCAGCAATGTTCATTGATTCATAGCTAATTCCCTCTTGTAAATCACCATCACCACATACCACGAAGGTATTATGGTTAATAATCCCAGGTAATTCGGGAAATTGCTTTTCTAAATATTTTTCTGCAATTGCCATTCCAACACCATTAGCTATTCCTTGCCCTAGAGGACCTGTTGTAGCATCAATGAAATTTTTATTTCCATATTCTGGATGGCCTGGTGTAATTAATGAGCCTTGTCGATGTTTTTTAATTTCATCTAATGAAATTAAACCTGCGAAATGTAGAACTGAATATAACGACATGCTTCCATGCCCTGCTGATAGTACAAAACGATCGCGATTAATCCATTTGGGATCTTCTGCTACAATGTGCATATCCTTGCTATAAATAGCATAATTAATTGGGGCTGCTGACATTGCCATTCCTGTATGGCCTTGTTTCGCAGCCATAATTGCTTGCAATGCTAATGATCGCATTGCATTTACAAATTTATTATCTTTCATATTTTCTCCTTAATTCAAATGTATACCATTAAATTATAATCAATTTATATAATAAATTGGATAAAAAGTCATTAATATATAGAATGAACTTGATATTTATATGTTTGATGATATTTACCACAAAATTTACAAAATAAAAACAACTCCTTACGGAGCTGTCTGTTTTTACTGGTCTAGTTTATATATAAAAGTTTATTTTTTTTCTATAATAATTTATTCTTAACTAAAAAAGCTTTCGTCAATGTTTCAACGTCACTTTTTGATGAACATTTGGTAATCACCTCGTTAGCAAGTTTTTCGCAATCTTTAAAATTTAAATTGTTAATTAATTGTTTGGCTTTAGTTGTTTTGGACACACTCATACTAAAGCAATCCAATCCGAGACCTAATAAAAGTGGAATACTAAGGGCATCACCAGCCATTTCGCCACACATACCTATTCACTTTTTATTAACATGGCATCCTTTAATTGCCATGTTAATAGCTCTTAATAAAGATGGGTTATTAGGTTGATATAAATAATTGATTTCTTTAGACATTCTATCAACCGCAAACGTATATTGAATTAAATCATTAGTTCCAATTGACATAAAATCAGCTTCCATTGCGATTCTGTCAGCTAAAATAGCGGTTGAAGAAATTTCACACATTAAACCTATTTCAATATCTTTGGATACGCTTATACCTTCTTTGGCAAGCTCATCAAAAACCTCAAGGGTGAATGTCTTAGCTTCTCTAAATTCATCGATTGTTGCAATCATAGGAAACATGATAGCTAATTTACCATAAACGCTTGCTCTCCCTAAAGCTCTTAATTGAACTCTAAAAATATCTTTATTAGCTAAACAAAAACGAATTGCTCTAATTCCTAAAAAGGGATTCATCTCTTTTGGGAAGGTGTAATAAGTTAATTTTTTATCGCCACCTATATCTAAAGTTCGAATAACAACTTTGTATGGGAGACTTTTTTCTAAAACTTGCTTATATGAATTAAATTGTTCATCCTCAGTTGGTCAATCATTAGCATCCATATATAAAAATTCGGTTCGAAATAAACCAACTCCCTCCGCTTTATACTTTAATACCGCTTCCATATCTTTTGAATTACCAATATTTGCTTCAATTAAAACTTTATGGCCATCCTTAGTAATTGATTCCTTACCAATATATTTTTTAAGTTCTTCTTCGTTCTTAATGAATTGAATAGCTCTATTTTTAAAATCCTTTACGTTATCACTAGATGGATTAATGATCACTTCTCCACTAAATCCGTCCAACGCAATAGTATCGCCATCATTGACGGTTGTTGTAATTGTTTTAAGACTTAAAACTGCTGGAATTTCTAATGTCTGAGCCATAATTGCAGAATGACTTGTTTTTCCCCCGATATCAGTTACAAATCCTTTTACATATTTTTTATTCAATTGTGCTGTTTCAGAAGGTGTTAAATCCTCAGCAACAATAATAACATCATGATCAATACCTAAAATATTAGGCAATTTTAAACCTAATAAATTCGCTAGAATTCTTTTTTTAACGTCTGTAACGTCCGCTGAACGCTCTTGAAAATAAGAATCCTTCATTGCGATAAACATATTATAATATTTGTTATAAATTGTTTGTACAGCAAAATCGGCATTTACACTATCTTTATTTATCAATGCTTGTATCTCACTTTTCATAGCTGGATCTTTTACAATTTCCATATGAGCTTGAAAAATCATAGCCTTCTCTTCACCAAGTTTATCGTGAGCAAGTGTTTTGATTTTTTCTAATTGTACTAATGATGTTTTAAAAGCATTTTCCACCTTAGTTATTTCATTAGTTTTACTTTCAATTTTTCTCTTTGTAATGTTAAAAACTGGGTTTATTAATTTATAAGCTTTTGCAATAGCAATTCCTTTGCTAGCTCCAATTCCTTTTAATTTCTTTTGCATTTTTTTCCTCCATAAATATTTATCTTATTTTAATTATAGTTGTTTTAATTTCTTATCGCTAATCAAAATTAGATAATTACTTTTGATTGATTAAATGCCGGTTCTTCACAAGCATTTAATATTTTTATAATTTGAAGTGATAATTGAGGTTTTATAATAGGGGAAATATATTCCCCACGTTGTAATATTTCATAACAATGATCTAAAACATAATGTAGCCCTTCTCCCTCTGTTTTAAATGCTAAATCAACACATTTAACAAGTTCATTAGAACTGTTATAAATTTCATAAGTATATCCACAATGATTAATATCTTTTTTATATGATTGATTGTATTTTTTTAAATTACCACCATATTTAATGTAACCTTTAGTTCCACAAATAATTGTTTGCAAACCATCACAAATGCGATCGGAAACATTAATATTAGAACTTTTATTTTTGTAATACAGTGTTAAATATAAAGTTTGAATTGCCTTATTGTTTGGATAAGATAGTGATGTGTAATTTATTGAAATAGGCGCACCTAAAAGGTCTATTGGAAAATATAAAGCATATACTCCTAATCCATATAATGCACCATTATTTATTTCATTAGATTGCGGATTTGGCACTTTTCCAGATGTTGAAATTTTTAGATAAGGACTATAAATATATTCAACCGATCCAATTGCACCTGATTCAATCTCTTGTTTCATAGCTCGGTACGCTGGAACCAAACCCGTTTTAATACCATCCATTAGTAATAAGTGTTTTTTTGATGCCAAATTTTGAAGCTCTTTTAATTCATTAGCTTTTAAACAAATGGGTTTCTCACAATAAACATTAATTCCTGCCATTAATACTTGCTTTGCATAGTGATAATGTAAATGTTCGGGTAATGCAATATAAACTAAATCTAACTCATTATCTAAAAATTCTCTTATATTTAATGCAATATTATCTATTTTGAAATGTGATGCCATTTCCTTAGCCTTAACTGTATCTTTATCATAAACCACTATTAATTTATATTTCCTAGCATATTTGCTGTATTTTATATCTTTTAATAGCCATGTAGCTGCCTTACCAGCTCCTATAATTCCTATTTTCATTTATCTTCTCCTTGAAAATTAACCTAATTAATTATAAACGCAATAATATATCATTATGAAAATGTTGGATAATTTAACAGTATTTTTAATCAGTAAATTATTATCCATATTTATTTAAAGTAAAAATAATCAAAAAAATAGTGATAAATTGTTGTTTTTGTAGTTATAATTAATGTAGAATATAGGAGAAATTTCAAAAATGAAAAAATTAGTTATATGAGCTCATCCATCAAGCTCTGAATCAGTCTATACTTCAACATTATTTAGCGAATTTAGAAAAGACAAAGAATTTGATGTTCACCATTTAGATGATGAAGGTAATTTTGATGTAAAAAGTGAACGTCAATTATTATTAACACATGATGATCTAATTATAATATTTCCTATACATTGATATAATATCCCATGGAATCTATCAAAATGAATAGAACAAGTACTAGGGTATGGATTTGCTTTTGGAACTAACTACCAATTAGAATGTAAAAAAATTCACATTATAACTACAGTCGGTGGAAGCAAGGAAACATACATTACATCTGGTGGAGAAATATGAGATTACTTAAGAAATTTTATTGACTCACTAACTTATTGCAAAATGCAAATTGACATGAAATATGCTGCATATGAAGTTGGAACACTTGAAAAAAAAGATATTGTTAATTTAAGCAAAGAACTTAAGCGGTTAATAAAAGATTAAAAAAATAATTCAATAATTAATTGAATTATTTTTTTATTTATTTTTTTTATAAAGTTCAACGATCTCTTGCGCCATTAAAATCAATGTTTGTGTTGTTAACATTTGATCTTCGGCATGCATTAATATTAATGGTGTTCCAATCGCTTTCTTTTCTTGCGCTTCAAATTGAATCAAATCTACATGTTGTTTTTCGGCTTCTACTAAGTTTTTTTCTGCGGATTTAAATTTTATTTCAGCCTCTTCGAACTTATTTTCCTTTGCATCTTGAATTGCTTCCATTGCATCAGATTTAGCCATCCCTGAAAATGTAATAATCTGTAGAGCGCGCATCGTTAATGTTTCATAATCAAATTTCATTTTAAATACTAATTAATTTTTGATCTAACATTACTTTTTTAATTTTTTCGATTGCTTCGTCAGCATCTTCGCCAACTGCTTCGATTTCAATATCAGTATTAGTTTTAACTGCTAGTGCCATCACATTAATAATAGATTTAGCGTTAGCCTCTTTACCATCTGCCCTGATAGTAACATCAGAAACAAACTCTGCAGCTGCATTGATAATGAAAGCCGCTGGGCGTGCGTGTAGACCTATTGGATCTGTTACCTTAACTTTTAATTTTGCCATAATTCTCTTCCTTCTTTTTTATTGTTTAATGTATTGATTTAAACCGTACATTAAATAAATGTATTGATTATGCATACACATCTATATTATACTCTATAATATTACGTAGTTTATTGATTAACAATTTATTATCCTATACTTATTTTATAAAATTGGATGATATATTTGTAAAAAACTCACTTTTAGTTTGTCATAAAATTTATAATGTTTTATTAAAAAATCATAATCTACAATTCTACTATTGCTAAATTTATCAAGGAATCATGATTCAATGTTGCTATTTAAAGTGGTTGAATAAATCGGCATAATAGTTTCATAATTAATCCATAATGAACGGAAATCAAGATTGCATGTACCGGCAATAGAAATATTGTCATCTATAATGATGATTTTAGAATGATTGAATGATCCATATTCATAAATTTTAACATTTGCCTCTAATAAACTATGGTATAGTGACCGCGTTAAAGGTTTAAATGTTGCATGGTCTTGTTTACCTGGTAATAGCAAGACAACGTCGACTCCGGACAATGAAGCGGTCCTAATAGATTTTAGAACATCAATAGTAGGATAGAAGTAAGGGGATGCAATTCATATCCTTTTCTTAGACATTGCTATCGCTTTACTTAAAAAATCACTAGCTACATTCTCCTTCATATCGGGACCTG
Organism: Ureaplasma sp. Hg1; assembly: GCA_021378535.1. Lineage (GTDB taxonomy): Bacteria > Bacillota_I > Bacilli_A > Mycoplasmatales > Mycoplasmoidaceae > JAACJV01. The sequence goes on from JAACJV010000004.1 coordinate 51,089, forward strand.
TCATTAATAACGTTGCTAGACTATTATCTTTTTGTAATTCAACCTTAGTTTGTCTGGGTATATTATCAGCCATCGTAGATTTACTATACACACTCGTTAAGTCTCGCTCTTTTATTATTAGTTTAATTAATTTTTTATTAGGAATTGTAATACTATGACCTGTATACATTTCTCAATCACTCACAAAAGCTAAAAATAAGCTATTGACAATTTCACCTTTGATGATGAAATTAATGTCAATTAAATAATTATTACGTCGACTCATTCCTAAATATTCATCGCTCATGTTCGAACCGCCATAAATAGCACGTTCGTTATCAACAATCAAAACTTTACGGTGACATCTAAAGTTTGTTTTGCTTTTAAAAAGAGTAAAACCTTTAGGGTTAAAAACAGCTACATGCGCTCCTTTTGATTTTAAATCATTTAACAAATGATTACTAATTTTCATTGCAGAACCGACTCAATCATACATTAAAAAAACTTCCACACCTTCATCTATTTTTTTACTTAGTTCATTAAAAATTGTTCGCAATCAAAAACCATCACCAATAATATAATATTGTAAGTAAATTATTTTTTTAGCCGATCTAATTATCTCAATAGAACGTTCATATAAATCAATTGTGTCCGGTATAAATTCAATATTATTCTCACTATAAACAGGACTATTATTAACATTCATAGTGTAATGTATAAAAGCCTGAAAAGTAATAAGTTCAGAATCATTAAATTTTTTATTTAAAAAAATATTAGTAAATCGATAATCTTGATAAATATCAAGCGTTTGTCTTTGTTTAATGAATTCCCTACGACTACGTTTGATAAAAGGTGTTGTGCCAAATAGGAAGAATAAAATAATGGCTATGCCAGGTAGTAATCATAATGTGAATATTCAACACATTTTAGTATTTAAACCACGGCTTTTATTATTAAGAATATAGAAAGATACAACTAAGTTTGCTCCATAAAGAATTGTTATAGTTAGCACTAAAACAAGATATCCAATGTCTAAAAACATTATTGAATATACACATAAACCAATAAGTGTTATAAGAAATAACACTATTATAACACTGGCTATTTTTTTTCATATTTGCATTATTTTACCTATTAATATTATACATAATATTAAGAAAATAAAAAAAGACTAGTATATAAACTAGTCTTTATCTTAAAATGGCGGAAGCGAAGAGATTCGAACTCTTGCGCCAGTTACCCGACCTAGCACCTTAGCAGGGTGCCCTCTTAACCACTTGAGTACGCTTCCAAATATATATCTATTATACATTATATTGAAAAAAATAAATATAAAAAATCACCCTTTTAATTACAACCCCAAAACATTTGATTATTGAGTGTCTAAAAGATACTGACATTATAAATATATTATTTCTTTTAAGTGAAGAAATACTCGCTGATCGATGCTTCGATTTCCAAATGTTTCTCTACTCACATAAGGAATATTGGTGACGATTGTAAAAATATAATCAACCATTAAGCATCATCACTTCTAATCTTAATATCTATATCAATTAAATTTTGTAACTATTATTTTTTCAAATTTTCGATTCCTATAAAACACCTAAATATTCTATTGATATTTCAAAGCGATTTCTACAATCTTTATGTATTTTAGAATTGTCCTTATCATGCTTCACTTTATATCTTAACTCCTTCTCTTAAGAGCCATAAGGGTGCGTTGTGCAACCTAATCTTGAAAACCTTATATCTTGTTCAACTACCTTAGGTTTATGTCCGTAAGCTGCATTAATATAGATTTATTGGTTTTAATATAGTCCGTGCATTATCCGCACTCTAGATTAACAACGGACAACACATTGCAGTTTAATGTTAATAATATTACAACTGCAGTTAATTCAAATATCATCACCTCAATAAAAGAAGGTTGGTGCGATGATTCAATCCATCCTAATGCAAACATAACATTTCTCACTAAAAAATAGCCAACTACAGTTTTTTTTAAATTTTGTAATACGATAAAATAAAAAACTATTCTGATTTAACAAAATAGTTTTTTATAATTATGGCTATATTTAGCTTAGTTCAATAATTGGTGTTCCTATGTCAACCTTTTGATTTGGCTTAACTAATATTTTAAAATCACGTTTATCGTCTTTATTATTAATTACGATAATCGGTGAAAGACTTGAAATAGCCTCTTTTTTAATAATGTCTAAATTTATATCAACTAACGGATCTCCAGCTTTAACTTTATCGTCTTGTTTAACTTTAAGTTTAAAAGCTTTTTTAACAGATTCCATTTTAACAGTATCAACCCCAATATGAATTAATAGTTGTGTCCCGTCGTTTGTCTCAATTCCATAGGCATGCCCAGTTGGAAAAACGGTTATCATTTTTCCATCAACAGGAGCTGAAACTAGTTTTTTAGTTGGTTCAATCGCGATTCCACGACCCATCATGTTTTCTGCAAATGTTGCATCTGGAACATCCTTCATATCACGAACAATTCCAGTGAAAGGTGATTTAATAATAATCTTTTTAAATGATTTTTTAACATCATCCTTTTTTACAACAGGTTTATCGTCAGCAATCGTATCCAAGCTTAAAAGTGAATCTTTTAGTTTTGGATTTTCCTTGATATTATCAAATAAGTCATTAATCTTATTTTTAATAATATCAGCTTTTGGTCCAAAGACTGAATAAACAGATGTTGCTGATGGGTGCATTATACCTTGAGCACCTAATTCTTTTAATTTAGTTTCTTTTACTAAACTAGCATCATTAACATTAATTCTTAATTTTGTAATACAAGCATCAACATCCTGAATATTATCATATCCACCGTAGGCGTCAATAATATTTAGAATTTGATTATCTTTTTTACCAGCAACTTTGTTAGCTAAGTAATCTGCTTTAGAGAATAACTTAGTGTTACTACCACGACCCGGTGTTGGGATATCTCATTTTTTGATTGAGTAGTAGAATACAAAGTAATAAATTGGCATATAAGCTAATCCCATTAAGACTAGAATTCAACAGTTAGATTGTCCTCCGATTGAATCGGGAATAATTCCATACAAAATGAAATCAAGGAATCCACCACTAAAGCTAAATGCAACGTGGGCGCCAAATACATTAGCTAATGCAAAAGCAATTCCTGACATGATTGAGTGGAATCCTCAATATAGTCAAGGCGCTAAGAATAAGAATGTAAATTCGATTGGTTCAGTAATTCCAGTTAAGAATGAAGTTAAGGCCGATGAACCGATGATAGCTAAAGCCATCTTACGGTTACCTTTTGGTGCAGCCATTACCATTGCGGCTGCGGCTGCAGGTAAAGCAAACATCATGAAAACGAATGCCCCCGACATATATTCACCACTATTAACACCAATGGTATTACCAATATTCTCATACGTTAATGTAATATGATCACCATTAAGCAACGTTGCTTTCGTTCCGACTAATTGCAACATTCCATTAATGGAAATATTAATATCACCATTAATTACTTCTGGATTACTCATTCCAGCAATTTCATATCATTTATAGCCGGCTGGATGAATTGCTGAGTTACCATATTGAGTAATAACTTGTCCACTGATTTCAGCGGTTTTATTCATGTCGAAATCCCCTCCAACTGAGGTGAACCAAAACATCGTATTCATAACATGGTGAAGACCAAATGGAACTAACATTCGGTTCGCCACCCCATATACCAATGAATTAACACCACCCGGGGCACTAGAAAGACCGTTACCAATTGCTTGCAAAGCAATCCCAATTGCTGGCCACACCATACTAAATAGAATACTTAATACAATTGAAGCACCAAAAGTAACAATCGGAATAAATCTCACCCCTGAGAAGAATCCTATTACTGCAGGTAATTCTATATTTTTAAATTTATTATATAAAACTGATACTGTGAAACCAATAATAATACCACCGAATACACTTGTACTTAGTGATTGGATTCCCATATTGGTTGTGAATATCGATGTATCCAAATTTTTTCAATACAAGAAATCGTAACCCGTCATTACTTGCGACGTGTAATTTAACGATTGATGAATTGTAACATCACTATTAATTGTTACAACATCTAACTTTGGATCATAAGTAAAATCACTTATGTTAAATATATTCCCAAAATTAGCATCGCTTGAAAAACCAACAATTTTATTATCAGCAATTTGAAACCAAGCTGATTGAAAAGATGTACCGTGAAGAATGGTAGCTCCATTAGCAAAAATTTCGTGTGTTGTTGTGCTGTAAACATCTTGCATAAAAACGGCTTGGACGCCATTGAAGACAAACCACCCAACAATTGCAGCTAATCCTGCGGCTCCCGCATCTTTCGTAAATGAAATGGCAACTGCCACTGCAAAGAAAATGGGCAAAGAGCCAAAGATTACATCCCCTGGCGCTTTAATAAAATTACCAAAAATTTTAAGTGCTTCGTTATCACCTGCTTGTGAAACAATAGTTGCACCAATACCTAGACAAAGTCCGGCAATTGGCAATAATGCAATGGGCAACATTAAACCCTTTGATAATTTGGCAACGAAGGCTTTGAAACCGCCTTTGCCTTTTTTACTTTTTCCTTTAGAATTAAATTTAGTTTTAATCTCTCCAAAAGTTTGTTGTAAATCCATTTAATACCTCCTTACAATATTAAAACTTGTACTTATAATTACAATTCTACAAACAATAAATTTACCTCATTACAAATTATGCAATAAGGTAAATTTATTTTGTTAATTATAAAATGGTGCCGATTGGGAGAAT
>JAACJV010000040.1 GCA_021378535.1 Ureaplasma sp. Hg1
ATATATTGCTCAAATTGAAAAAAAAATAAATCACAAGATTAAATATTTAGGTTCGCTTAACGGTAATATTATTGAAGATCTATCTTTGAATGAAATAATTTATTCTAAAGCAGTCCCATCTTTTTTATGTGAAAAATTATATCATATAGCTATCAAGTATAATTTAATTTTTTGACCTTATACTGTTGAGGGAATAGAGAAGGAATATGTTGAAATTTATGGACCTAGATCTTTTTCGATGATTGTTCAACATTTTCATAAAGGCATTAAAATTGTTAGACCTAGAGTTTATCGTCCTCACCAATCATATAAAATTAATATAATAAACAATGGTGCAAAATCTTATAAATTATTTAAGGCATATAAATATATTGTTAATAATTTACAGGACGAACTTGATATATCTTTTACTAGCAAATGAGTTTTTGAAATCACTATGAAAAATTCGAATAAAGGGAGAGCTATTAAAATAATTGCAGATAGAGAAAACATTAATCTTGAAGATGTTGCGGCAATTGGTGATTCGGCAAATGATATTCCAATGTTCAAGGTTGTTGGACACCCAATAGGATCGAAAAGCAATCATCAAACTATAACCGAGTATGTTGATTACATTGTAAAAGATGCCGCTGATGAATGTGTTGCAAAAGCAATTATGGAGGATTTATTACATGAATAATATAAAAATGATTGTAACCGATGTTGATGGGACATTATATGATAATGATCGAGGCATCATTGAACCATATACTCTAAAAAAATTACAAGAGGCACATGACAAGGGAGTTGTTTTAACAATTAGTTCTGGTCGTTCTCCGATGGCAGCATTCGATATGTACGGTCAAACTAAATTGCCTCACGATGGCTATGTATGCTCGATGAATGGTGGAGCTATTTTTAAAGCGAACAATATTAAAGACCCTATTTATACTACAAAATTTACTAAGAAACAAATTAATTCGTTAATTAAACTGCACGAGGAAACTAAACTAGAACATACCGTAACTATTTTTTATGGCCTAGATAATACTGTTATACCAACAAGTGATTTGATTTACCAAAATAGTTCTTGAGATTATGTCCGAAAAACGGATTTAATCACTATATCAGACACTGACGTTAAAACACTTAAAAGAGGTGGGTTCGACATTATCAAAGCTTTGGTTATTCACGACTCATGTGGTAAGATTGATGAATTTCATCATTTAATGGGAAAACTTAAGAATTTGGATGATGGTTTATTAATTAGTGGTGGCGGTCAAGGTAAAAATGTTTTTGCCGAGATTAACCCACCAGGATCATCTAAAGGTTTGGCTTTAGACCACTTGGCTCAATTGCACGGGATAGATGTTGATGAAATGCTAGTTATTGGTGATTGGCTAAATGATATCAGTATGTTAGAGCGTGCTAAGTATTCTGTAACATTAAACACTTCAACTGAAGAAGTAAAAAAAGCAAGTAAATATATAATTGACGCTAGACCATCAGAAATTGTTGGTAAAGCAATAGAAAAATTTATCTTGTAATAACTAAAACTCTTGATATACCATTCTCATTTAATAGCAAATAGTGCGTTATTGGGAAAGGTATTTTTTCTTATCTATATTTTTAATTACCTAAAAATATTAGTTTTTATTTTTTTTAGAGTGTTTCTATGTATAATTAATTTACATTAAAAAAATTTAATATTTTTTTACTTTATTATGCAAAAGGATGATGAGGTGTTTTTATGAATAAGCCATTACTTAAATTAACAAATATCAACAAAACTTTTGACGACGGTTTTACCGCTGTTGAAAATTTTAATCTAGAAATTAAAAAAGGAGAATTTATTACCCTTTTAGGTCCTAGCGGATGTGGTAAAACAACGATGCTAAAAATGATTGGCGGATTCGAATTACCGACTCACGGAAAAATTTTATATAACGGAATTGACATCAAAGATATGCCGCCTTTTAATCGTCCAACAGCAACTGTTTTTCAAGACTATGCTCTATTTCCTAATATGACTATTTATCAGAACATTGCATATGGTTTAAAATTAATGAGAACACCACTTGATAATATAAATAATTCGGTTTATGTTGAAGCAGAAAAGGTTCACAAACAATCTGAAAAAAAAGCAAAAATTAAAATTAAGCAAGTTGAAAAACATTTAAAAAGTTTATCAAAAGATATAGCTAAAGAAAAGAAAAGATATAGTATAAATTCTTTTGTGAGTGAAATATATGAAATGAGAAGACCGCAATTTTTAGCCACTATAGATCAATATAATCACGAATTATATAAATTATATGGTGAAGATTTTTGTTCTAAGATTAGTTTTTTTGATAATGTGTATGATTGAATAAACGGTGCCTTATCACTTTTGAGAATTCCTTTTCAATTGCAAATTGCCTATAATGATTTGAACGAGATTGAAAAGAAAATCGTAAATTTAAAAAAATGATATCGTTTTAAAAAACCGATTGATGATAAAATAGATAATCTTGAGTGAAAATTCAATGATTTGGATTATTGAATTTCATATTGGCAAACTTTCCCTCAAATGCGGAAAGATAATTTTGAAAAACATAATATCACTAGAAAGTTAACAAAAATTGAAATTCAAAAACGTATTTCTGAAGTTCTTAGTTTAGTTGGGTTAAAAGGTAAGGAAGATAAATTTCCTAATCAATTATCCGGTGGCATGCAGCAACGTGTTGCACTTGCAAGAGCAATTGTTATTGAACCTGAAATATTATTGTTAGATGAACCTTTGAGTGCTCTAGATGCCAAAGTAAGAAAACAGATGCAAGTTGAATTGAAGCGTCTCCATAAAGAATTAGGAATAACGTTTATCTTAGTCACGCATGATCAAGAGGAAGCGCTGACGTTGTCTGATAAGGTTGTTGTAATGTGTGATGGTGAAATTAAGGACTCGGGAACACCGAATCAAATTTATGATACACCTTCAAATATTTGGGTGGCTAATTTTATTGGTAAAACAAATATTTTCAAAGGTAAATATTTAGCAAACAAGAAGGTTGCCGCATTAGATATTACATTTAAGACTAGAGAAACTCATGACATTAGTGATAATGTTAATGTTCTAATTAGACCCGAAGATTTCGATGTAGTTGCTATTTCTAAGGGATTCATTAAAGCAACTGTTAAAGAAGTGCTTTATAAAGGACTGATGTGAGAAATTATTTGTAGTTACAAAGACATAATAATAAATATTGAAAGTGTTAATCAAGTGAAAGTTGGGGATGTTGTCGGATTGATATGAGACGATGAAGACGTTCATATTATCCCAGATAAGTCTATAGAGGAGGAAATCATAGATGATTAAACAAAATAAAAAATATACTAATCGTTTTGCATGGAATAAACGTTTATGATTGGTAATTCCATTCGCTTTATTAACATTTATATTGGTGATTATTCCTCTAATTATGGTAATTGTGCAATCCTTTATTCCGGTTTCAGGTGGTTCTGTTAATGATAATTGAAGTATAGTAACTGGAACTATTTGAGAAAAAATAGGCAAATCATTATATATATCAATTACGGCAACAATTTTTGCAATAATTTTAGCATACCCGTTTTGCTATTTTTTATCATTCAATAAATCAAAATTATTTAAATCAATTGTTCTATTGACGATAACCGCCCCAATATGGAGTAGCCTATTAATTAAATTGATTGGGTTAAAAACATTTTTTGATGTTATTAATGGTGAAATGAATAGTACATATGGTGATATTTTCACAATTATTGGAATTACCTATATGTATGTTCCATTTATGATTATTCCATTATATACGACTTTAGAGGCGATGCCACGCTCATTAATTGATGCTTCTAAGGATTTGGGGCACAATAGTGTTAGAACGTTTTTTTATATTGTAGTGCCATACACTAAAAACGCTTTATTTTCTGGAATCAGTTTAGTGTTGCTTCCGGCTTTTACTTCGGTCGCCATCCCAGCCTTTTTAAATAACGCAAATAGCGGGGATATGATAGGGAATATTATAATTGATCAAGGCCAGAACGGATTAGAAAGCCAGATTGCGATAGCTCGGGCGTCAGCCTTAAGTTTATTGGTTAGTGTTATTATGTTTTTTGTTTACGGTTTAATTGTTTTGTCACCAAAAATATACCGATCTATAATGCGCTTTAAATCGCAAAAAGAAATGGTGATTAAACATGAATAATTTTTTATCATTTTTAAAAAAATCATATATTTATATTATCTTAATCCTAATTTATATTCCTTTAATTTTTATCGTTATTTTAAGCTTCACTCAAGCGTCTGATAAGGGAAACATTGGTAATTCATTTGATTTTGATGGTGGTCAAAATTATTTGCAATTATTTACGAACGATGATTTTGTTAATGCTTTAGTAAACACGATAATCATTAGCGTGGTTGTTGTTCCAATTTCTACTATCATTGCCGTTCTGACTTGTTTCGGAATTTGAAACTCAAAAAAAGTATATCAAACTGGTGTGTTGTCTTCTTCCAAAATAAATATTGTTAATCCAGATGTTATCACCGGAATTAGTTTGGCCTTATTATTTTCTTCAACATGAATTGCTATAGGTTTAAATCTAGGCTTCTTCACAGTAATTTTATCGCACATTTCTTTTTGCACTCCATACGCAATTATTGTTATTTACCCAAGAATGCAAAAAATGAATCACAATTTAATTTTAGCTTCATATGATTTAGGATATAATAAATTGACAACCTTCTTTAAGGTCACAATTCCTTTTTTATTACCTGCCATTTTAAGCGGAGCGGCTATTGTTTTTGCAATGAGCTTTGACGACTTTATCATAACAAGCTTAACAAGAGGTAGAGTAACAACAATTTCGACCCAATTATACGCGATGCGCAAAGGTATTAAGGCTTGGGCGGTAACATTTGGAGCGATTATTATTATGATTACATTATTTATAATGGGAATGGTCGCGTTACGGCATAGTTATACCGAGCGAAAAAACACTAAAGGTAAACGTCAGGCTAAATTAAAAGTTTGAAATAAACAGGGCCTTAAATAATGAAACGCAAAAACATTATGACTTTCATCGCAGCATTTAGCGGACTACTAATAGTAGCTCCTTTGAGCGCTACACTTGTATCATGTTCGGGCGTGGATCAAAACCGTTTGGTATATGGTAATTTTGAAAGTTATATGAGTGCTGATGTTGAAAGATATTTACAAACTAAATATGATGTTACTTTTGATTCTTATGAAACAAACGAACAAATTTTAAGCAATTTAAAAAATAATTCAATGGACATCGTTACTCCATCAACGTATATGGATGTATCTTTAATTAAGGAAAACTTAATTCAACCGCTTGATTGATCAAAATTTAACTTAGGTAATATAAACAATGTAGAAGATTTAATCAGTAGTAAAAATCCGATTTTTACAAATTCTGCAATTAAAGCTATGAGTGCTTATGGAGATTTAAATGGGGATAATATTATGGTTCCCTATGACTCCCTTTTTAATAAAAATAACGAGCTAAAGCCAAACGGACCATATAATATTATTAAAAACGGAATTAAAACAACGATCCCAGATTTAATTGGTAAGGATTCAAAAACTCCCGGTGCACTAGATTTGTTTAGTGAAGATAGTTTATTAAATTGATCTATTCCTTATTTTTTACAAGATAATATTTTTGCATATAGAGGTCCTAAAATTAACTCCTGAGGAACTAATGGACCAGATGCTAAAATCGATTGAGCAGATATCTTATATACAATGAGTCATGATAGTCGTTTTTATAAAGCTAAAACGCCCAACTTAGGAATGGTGGATGATTCTAGAACAATTTATTCAATTCCGCGTTTGATACAAGATAAAAATAAAAATGTTAACCCCCAATCAGATGTCCCGGGCACGTTTCAAAAGGTGGAAATAAAGGATGTGGAAAATACTTATAAATTATTTGTTGATAATTTTAGAAATTCCCCTAGTGATATTTTATTAAATTCTGATTCTAGTGTTATTTTAAATAAATTATCACGTGACGAAATTAAGGGCGGAATTATGTATAATGGCGATGCTGTTTATAGCGTAATCGGTGGTGACGATGGAATTGAAATTAAAGCTGATGACATTCATTATGTTCGTCCTGAGAAAACACTTGTTGCTTTAGATACAGTAGCTTTCAATAAAAATTTGAAAGGCGCAAAATTAGATGTAGCATATAATATCGTGGGAACGG
>JAACJV010000041.1 GCA_021378535.1 Ureaplasma sp. Hg1
ATCGACACGCAACGATTTTGAAACTGGTTGAATTTTAGGTTTATCATTATTAGTCCCGAGTTTTTATGTTAGTTTAAACCATACGAATAAATCCATTGTGGCTTTGGCCGGGGTTAAACCGTTATTAAAAAAATTTAAATTAAACTCAAGTGAAATATGGAATTTACAAAAACCATTAAGCCCGTTAGAAAATAGCTTAACTTTAGAGAACATCTCCTTAGCATTAAATAATAAATTAGTTATTCAAGATATTAATATGAAATTTGAGAATAATAAAAATTATGCTATTGTCGGTCCTAGCGGAGTTGGTAAAACAACTATCTTCAAAATTATCACACTTTTCTATAACGATTATAGAGGAGATGTTAAATGAGATGAACAAATTCTAAGTAGAGAATACATTCGTGCTTTAAATGAACGAATATGTTATATTTCTCAAGATAATTTCTTGTTTAGTAAATCGATTAAAGCTAACATTATCTTAGATGAAGCATTTGACTTAACTAAAATGAAGGAAGTAATTAAACTTAGCGGTTTGGAAGACTTTATTCATAATGATCAAGATTATGATAAGGAAATAAAAAATAATGGGGCCAATTTATCAGGCGGGCAAAAGCAACGGCTTGTTATTGCTAGAGGTTTGTATCATAATAAGAAAATCTTTTTACTTGATGAAGCTACTTCTGCAGTTGACAAACTAACTAGTGAAAAGATTGAGTTAAATCTATTAAAGAATAAAGACTTTACTGTCATTGTAATCTCTCATCACCTATCAGAAAAAATTAAATCATGTTTAGATAAAATCTACACCATTCCTGAAATTATAAGTGAAACTAATTCAGTTAACAAATAAGATAACACTCAATAATGAAAACTTCAAAGCACATTCAAGCATCAATTCCGTTCTTTAAAATAGTCACTTTATAATCGAATGATACAATTAATTAACATAGGGAGATTATTATTTATGGATACCAGATATAAATTAAGCATGGCAATCACGATATTAGATTGGATTCTAATTCCACTTACAGTTATTTTGGTCGTTTTATATATTATCGTAATATTAAGTTTGGGAAATACACCTAATCCGGAGGACTTGAGTAGTAACTCTGTTTTATTAATTATTGGCGCCGGATTTATCGGTTTAATAATGGTCGGAGTCGGTATTGGCGCTGTTGTTTGTAGTATTCTTTTATTAGTTAAGAGTGATGTTAACTCTCCTAACAATGGTTTAACCATCGCAGTTGGCGTTTGTGGAATCGTCTTCCCGCTTGCCAATCTTGTTCTTGGAATAATTTTATGTGATAACCTAAAAAAAGAACACGAACATAAAAACCTTGCTGCGCCGGTTACTGTGCCAGCTAAGCAATCCGAACAAATTTAATTACTAAAGAGATAAATAATTATTTATCATCCCACTATTTTTGGTGGGATGATTTTTTTATTAGTCCCAAAATTAATTACTAGAACTAACGTGCAAATCCTCATGATTCTATTTAGCAAAGCTGTTAATTTAAAGATTAGAAATAGTTTTTTAAGTATGCTCCAAAAATTTCATATATCATTTGTATGATACAACTAATACATATTAAGGAGTCTTATTATGAATACACGATATAAATTATGTACGGCTATTACCGTTTTAAATTGAATTGAAATTCCACTTATAATTGTTATGTTCATTCTTGAAGTATCGGCTTTTAGTCAAATGAATACGACCACAAACGAGCAATCTATCGGGCTTCTAAGCTCCGGCCTTGGTTTTATAGCTGTGTCACTTATAATAACCGCTATGGGAATCGCTAGTATAGTTTGTAGTATTATTTTATTAGTTAAAAATAAACCTAACTCAGTTAATAATGGATTAACAATTGCAGTTGGCGTTTGTGGAATCGTCTTCCCAATTGCAAATCTTGTTTTGGGAATTATTCTATGTGAAAAACTTAAACATGAAGGTTCTGATGACAACCGATCTGCACCTTATTAATAATCTGATAGTTTAATAGTGTTATATAAATAAACAACGAAGCATCTAACATCCATTTAACATGGGTTAGATGCTTTTGATTGGATATTATTATCGACGGCCGCTATCCGCAATCAATGATTACTTATGAGCGCCGCAACGTTTTATATTAATTCGTTTTTATATAGATACGATAGATAAATCCCGATTGCATACAAAGGAATATGTCTTATCTTAGTTGCTTGATCAAAATGAAAATTAGTGGGGCTTGTTTTAATAGCTATAATATTTTTTGCTTCCTTGATAAAATTATCAAAGCTGCAAGCTTTTTTATTTATGGATGATTTACATTCGATGATAATTTGATCATATTTTTTAGCTTGCAGTATAAAATCAATTTCCCTTTGCAGGTTTTTACTATTATATTTATAGCAAAATATTCTATCTAATTTAATTAGTTCGTTATATACAAAATTCTCAGTTAAACCAACTTTTACGTGAACTCATAACTGGCTATTATTTTCAATTTGAATTTTATCCAAACCGACAATTTGACTAAAAAAACCTACATCATTGAAAAATAATTTGAATGAATTATTCAAAGTATGCGAACTTAACGGATTAATAATTTTATCTATGTATTTCAATTTGTGAACCATATTTGATAAAACAATTTCCATAATTACATTTTCGTATTCTCTAAACCTAGATGAATTTTCTTTTTGATAATTGATTTTAGAAACTTGAAATTTTGTATTATTTTTAGAAAGTTGAGTAGAGATATTATCATAAACTTCTAATGCTTTAGCGACGTTCTTGTTATTGAAATATTTACTAATATCATTCCTGTAATCCTTCAAAATGTAATTTTTAATTACATTAGCTTCTAAAAATCCTTTCTCAATATATTCATTAACTACCTCGGGCATGCCCCCGATAATTAAAAAGTCATAATATATTGACATTAATTTTTGATGTGCGACAGAATTAATATGCTTTAAGTTTTCCAAATTATCATTTATTGTTTTTAATAAAATAGTTTGTTTGGTATTTATTAAAAATTCTTCAAAATCAATTGGATACATATTTAAGTGATCAATTTTACCGACAGGATATGATATTTTTGAACTGTTCAATTTTATTGAAATTAGACTTCCTGAAGCGATGATTCTAAGATCCTTAAATTCTTCATGTAAGTATTTTAATAAAGTAATGCAATAGGGAACATTTTGAATTTCATCAATAAAGATTATCACGTTCTTATTGATTGACTTGCTAAAATAAATTTCTAGTGTTGATATAAACTTACTTGCATTGATTCTTTTCGAGTTAAGAATGCTTGTAAGTTCAAAATCATTCTCTAAATCAACGATTAAAGAATCAACAAATTCATTCTCAATGAATTTCTTAATAATTGTAGTTTTACCAACTTGTCTCGCCCCTTCCACTAATAAAGGTTTAGCATCTTCATTGTTTTTCCATAATAAAAGATCTTCGTAAATTTTACGTTCCATATATTTCTCCATATTATAATTATACATTTATAACTAATTATAAATATGACTTTTATGCTTTTACATACGGAAAATGTGTAAATAATCACAAAACACCCTACGGAAAATGTGTAAATAATAATATTAAACATCCTAAATATTTTATAATAATATATAAATTTGCCTTAATAAATCCTGTATCAGCACCAAATAATACATCTGAAACACGTTGGTAGCCCATTACTTTCTAATAATAATTACCCTTTATTAGATGACTATCAATCTAAAATAGACGAGCAAATAAATGTGAATGTTTTATATTTTGTCAAATTAATTGTTAATAACTCTAAATTTTTAAAAACATAAATTAATTATAATGATAATGTCCTCTATGACTCGAATAAGCACACTCCTATGTAATGAAATGATTAAAAACACATTAATAATAGAAAACACCTTATTATTCATAATAAGGCTTAAATTCAAGCAGCAAGTGCGACACTTGGATTATACCAAGATGCCATGTAAAATTCAAAGGATGAATTAAATCCTAGTAATTTACGTGGCATTTTGTTTATTTTATTTGTTATATCTTGTAATTTATCTTCTCTTTGGGTAACTTCTTCTGAACAAAGCGTTCCACACTTCGTTAGAACCACGTTGACACGAACAATATGGCAGGCAGTAATAATATTTGATGTTAAATTCTTTACACAATAAACCTAAGGAACAAAATTCCGAACCGTTATCCGTTGTTATTGAGTTAACTTTTAGATTATTGGTTTCAATGATATCTCTAATTGCATCATTGATGGTAGACATCCTTTTGTCATTTGTTAATCTAGTAAAAGTAAATCTTGTTTTACGATCAACCATTGTAAGAACATTCTTTTTAAATCCTTTACAAGAATTGATTAAATCAATTTCGAAATCATTATTGTTTTTACGTTCGTTTATTGATTTGTCGCGAATAGCAATTGGCATAGCGTTTCATCTAAATGCAGGTGCAACTCTTCTTGCACTAGACCCTTTATATTTCTTACGTAGTAAATCTTTATCGGTAATGCTTAGTTTACCGGCGTGGATTCAGTTGTATATAGTCTGACGAGATGGTATTTTAATACCACTATCGATTTTAGCAATATTCCCCATACAAGCATAAACCCCATTATATTTACAATCAAAGCTTGATTCAAAGATATCAATAAATTCTTTAAAATCATTCAATTTATCATAAATTAATTTAGTCTTTCTTTCTTTGTAAAACTAATGAGCTCAACGGTCGTTGTATTCTTTGCTAAGTGAATTGCGTTCTAATTCATGACTTATTGTCGAATGGTGTCGACCGCAAGCTTTTGCTATTTTTCTTGCTGATCATTTATGGTATGTATGGAACACAAATATTAAATAACGCTCTTTCGAGCTTAAATGTGTAAAATTATTCTTAGGCATCTATTTCTCCTTTGTCGGTGGGTAGATGCCTTTCATTTGCAAATAATCAAACAAAAGAGCAAGTACTGACCTTATTTTATCATAAGTGTCGCACTTGCTCTTTTATCTTTGGAAAGATGTAAATTTACATCTTTTTGCAACTTTATAGTTAACCCAATCTAGTTTTTTGTTAGTTTTAAAACCAACTCGAACTATGTTTGAAAACTTTAAAATCAAACTATGGTATTAAAAAAAACAAAAGTTTTAACACTTTTGTTTTTTAACTTCTACATTATCACGTGTGATTTCATAAGCGATGTGAACACCTTCTATTATTTCAACCAATATCACTTTAGGTGGATTGCTTTTTTCATCATATGTTGATTTAAATTTGTGAGCAACATTAAATTCATTAAATCTATCGATTAACTCTCTTATATCTAAGTCCGTGATTGTAATTGTGTCAGCTTTTTTTAGCATCGCTTGAACATTTTCAAATAGTTTATTTTTTTGGATCATATTTAACTTCCTTTATTAATTTTATTATATTCCATTATTAAAATTAATATTGCGTATTAACACCCTAAAAGCAACTTAAATTAATTATCTAAACATCGATAGCACAAAGGTTATAATTTACCGCACAGTACCTTTATCATTCATTGTGGAACGAAACTAATGTTTCTAATCGATTGATTACCTTCATTAATTTAAATCTAACTCAATTTTATCTATTTTAATGTTTGAAATTTCTTCTAAGATGGAAGTTAAATTAATAAAGTAATAATCCTTGCGATTTTTGTTTTGTGTTTGAGTGAAGCTAACGATTACTTTAGCCTTTACTAATTTAGCTATAATCCTTCTAACACTAACTTCGCTTAAACCTAACGCATCTACTAAATCTTGGACATTGAAACTTTTGTTGTAAAGGAAGAGATCAATAATTTTTGGTGCTTGGTTATCTTTAACAAGCTTTAAGGATTTTAGAATATCAATTTGCTTATCATGTGCCAGGTTTATCATTTGCATGGTTTGAACTGTATAGTTCATCGCACCATAAACAAACTTGTTAAAGTTATCAATAAAGTTTTGATGTAGGGGGTTAGACAATAAATCATA
>JAACJV010000042.1 GCA_021378535.1 Ureaplasma sp. Hg1
ATGCGGACGTAAATTCATTCTTCACACTGACAATGCGAGTTATTACCGTGGCCCTGAACTTAATAAATATATAAAGTTCCACAAAGGCATTCAATCCTTTAATTATCCAGGTGTATCACTTGATAATCGCGAAGTCGAATATTTCTTCAGTATCTTAAAATTAGAATATTTAAATCAAAACAAACCAAAAAATATTAAAGAAGCAAGAAAACAATTGACACATATTAAAAATCATTATAATCATTATAGAATACAAAAAAATTTAAAATGAAAAACCCCGGCCGAAGCTAGGGTTTAGAGTTGTCCGTTTTTACTGGTCTAGTTTAGCTTATTATGATATTTTAGTAATTTTACTTCTTTCCAATAGAACATTGATGTCATTTTCAGTTGCTAGTCATGTTTGAGCGGCCGTAGCGGCTCCTGCAGCATTAGCATATCTAAATGCTTCTTTAAATGAATTAGTCATCAAATAGGCCCCTAGAAAACCGGCAAGCATTGAATCACCGGCACCTGTCGGATTGATACAATCGATTTGAATTGGATCAACAATATATTTATTAGCATCTTTATCTAATAAATAGGCGCCATCCCCACCCATTGAAACGATTACATTTTGAGCTCCAATTGTTTGAAGTTGAGTCATATATTCCCAACAATTATCCTTGTTAATCTTTTCTTCTCTAAAAATTCTTCTTAATTCATGGATGTTCGGTTTAATAACAAACGGGTTATATTTTAAAAGGTCAATTAAACTATCTGAATCTAAATCAAATATTAATTCAATTCCTTTTTGTGATGCTAAGGCACTAAGTTTATCTAAAAAAACACCATCTTTAAAGTTACCCATAATTAATAAATATGAATCTTTTTCGATCTTATTAATTGTATCTAGTAACTTGATTTTTATTTTATCGTCCAATAGTGGAGCAGGACCATTTAACTCAAAGCTTTTTTGAGGACTATTATATTTAACATTAATTCTAGTTTGTTGCGGCACCTCAATATTAATCAAATCAATTCCATAAGCTAATATTTTGTTATTTAACATGGCACCAGTTTCACCACCAAGTAAAGCAATGGCCGTATTTTTAATTCCAATGTTTTGTAAAATTATGGATGCATTGATACCTTTGCCACCAATTATTAAATTAAATTTTTCAAATCTGTTTAAGCCGTCGTTATTAAAACTAACATTATTTTCGATAACATAATCTAATGCTGGAGAAATTGTTAGCGTGTATACTTTTTTATTTTTCATTTAATCACCTGATTTTATTTATAACTCATTATAATACACAAGCTTAATAACACAACCATCTAACTTAATTTTATATTAAAGAGAGTTATAATATCAATCATATTAATTAGTGTTAAATAAAGTAAAAAAACTAAAAAAAAATAATATAATTTATTTATTACCTAAATATAAAAACCCTAGTCTTTGATTGATAGGTGAAGCTTTAAATATTGATTCCACGAAAGGAACTAATATAAGTATTGCTTAATTAAGCATTTAGATAATTATTCCCTCGTTAGTGAAATCTATAAGAGGAAATTCAAGGAGTGAAATAATGTCAGATATTCTTTATCGAAAAAGATTGGGGCTTTTAAGCATCATCAGTCTTAATGAAGCCAAAAATGTGCTTATTACCGGTTTTAATAAATCAGGGTATAACTATTCAATTAAAAAAACAATAGTTTTTGGCGCGGAGGACATTGAGTTAATTGAATATCTTCGTCCTGTATCAATTCATAAAGGACTTTTAGTTATTAAATATCGAGTCAATAGCAAGCTATATATATTTTATATAATTATTCAAGCTGGATTTGATATGGCAATTGAGTCTTTTTTGAAGTATTTAAGAGTTACAACCGGCGTCGGTTACAAAAGATCAAGCCTAACCTTCAATGAATTATTCAATAAATATTATCTTTTAACTAATAAAATGAAAGAAAAAGATAACCATTAATCCAAGTAATAAAAAACAATAATGAATGTTTATATAAAATATATAAAAGTTTTTTTATTTTTTATATGCGAGTAAAAAAAATAAAAAAAAATAGTAATTAAGAAAAAACAATAATATAATAAATTATGTCGCTTGTCAAAACAAGTTGGCTATGAAGGGAGGAATTTCATGAATGAAGTATCAAAATACTTTGTAAAGGATAATATTTTTTTAGATGTCAATGTTAAAACAAAAGAAGAACTATTTGATATTATCTCTGTAAAAGCAAAATCTTTAGGTGTGACTAACAATACTAAGAAATTAGCTCAATCATTTAGTGATCGCGAAAGCGAATACACAACAGGGTTTGAGGATGGTTTCGCAATTCCACACGCTGTTTCTAAATACGTAAAGGAAATAACTGTTATGTTTTATCGATTATCGAACGGGATAAATTGACCATCTATGGATGGCAATCCCACAAACATTGCAATTGTTTTAATGATTCCAAAAGCTAAAGCTGCATCTAATCATATGGATATTTTATCTAATATTGCAACTAACTTAATTGAAGAAGATTTTAGAAACAAATTAAAAAAAGGTACCGTAGATGAGATCTATGAAGCTTTTATAGAATTATAAAAAAATAAATATATAACAAGGAGTTTATATGGAAAAGAAAGACAAAGATTCTAAACCATTGGAAAAGAAAGACAAAGATTCTAAACCAGTGGGGAAAGAAGAGAAAGATTCTAAGCCAAAATTTGCTGTCCCTGGAAAAATAGCAAATGCTGTGGAATCTAAAAAAGTTGATCCCGCAGATAGTAAATATGTAATCGGGGTTACCGGTTGTGCTTCGGGTGTCGCTCATACCTATATGGCAGCTAAAAAACTTTCGCAGGAATGTGAAAAACTAGGCCATAAAGTTAAGATTGAGACCCGAGGTTCAAAAGGTGTTGATCACTTATTAACCGAAGAAGATATTAAGAGCGCTGATTTAGTAATAATCGCATCTGATGTTGATGTTCCGATGGATCGTTTTGCCGGTAAAAAATTGTTTATAACAACACCAGGTGATTCAATTAAAAATCCTAGTGCTCAAATTAGCAATGCTTTTATGAGCGGTAAGACTTATGTAAAACAAGAAAAATCTGTAGGGGGCCACAGTGATGTATCTGAAAGAGGAGACATCTATGGTAACTTAAGTAGAAAAACTAATATCCAATGATGGAAACATATTTTATCTGGATTATCATACTTTATTCCGTTTATCGTGTTCTCTGGTATCGTGTTCTCGATATTGCATGCAATATCAATTTTACCAGGTATGACTGATGCAAGCGGGGCTGTCAAAAATGATGCTTTAGCTTTGGCTATGAATGTTGCTAATGGTGGTTTTGCATTAATGTGAGCTATGATGTCAGGGTTTATTGCAATTTCGATTGCAGGAAGAGCAGCCTTCGCTCCCGCGGTTATCGCAACCTTTGTTGGTAGTAGTTATGTTTATATGTATGGCGGGGCCTTGGACCCTGTGAATATATTCACAATGGTACATGCTGATACTGCTAAGAATTTAGTTCAAGGTGTTGGTTTTGTTACCGCCCTTATATGTGCGTTCGCGTCCGGTTATTTAGTTAAAGCCGTGAATTCAATTAAATGAAACGATAATTTTATTACTGCTGTTTCAATTCTAATTATTCCTATATTAGTTACATCAATAATCGCATTTAGTTATTCATTCTTAATAGGTCCGTGATTAAACATTGCCTTTGGTGGTGTTGCGTACGGATTACAACAGGCTTGTAATATTGCCGGTCTAAACTTCTTTATTGCGTTTATATTAGGAATCCTAATCGGTTTCGATTTAGGTGGTCCAATTAACAAAATCGCTTATGCGGTAGGTTTAGTTATGATTAAAATTGATCCACGAATTACAGGTGCAGTTATGACTGCAATCGTTATTCCGCCGTTTGGTGTTGGAATCACAAACTTAATTTGAGGTAAGTACATGACTGCAGATACAAAAGCAGTATCTGCTACTGCGTTGATTCTTGGTTGTATGGGTATTACTGAGGGAGCTATTCCTTATACTGCTATGCGAACTTGAAAAGCAATGATTCCTAACATGGCAGGTGCTGCTATCGCAGGAGGTTTCGCTATGATATTCGGAGTCGCAAGTACGGCTGGATGGGGAATCGTAACGGTATCACCATTCCTGGCCGTAGGAACAATGAATATGGATTGGTTCAACCGAGCAGCTGGTTCTAATATGTCTCCAATTGGTAGCTATATTGGTATCTTGTATGCATTCTGTGCAATCTTAATTGGTATTGGAGTTTACTTTGGAATTTCATCAGCCTTTAATATTCAAGATGTTAGAGCAAACAAAAATAATCCAAACTATAAAATAGCTTAATAGTTAGATTAATAAATATTAAAAAGAAGAGGCTTCACAGCTCCTTCTTTTTTATTACTTTAAAATAGGCTGTTGATAAATTAATGTTTATCTAAAATAAACATTCTTAATAATTAAATAATTATAAAATCAAACATATCTTATGGTAATATTATTACGAAAAATAATATAGTTTTATTGGTTAATCTTATTTTTAATACTTGTATGCGGGACTAAATTACGAGTGTTATCAAAAGAGCTAACTCAATGAGACTATATTATTTTCTATAATGCTTTTTAAATTAATTATTATTACAATATAATCAAAATCACGCAAAGATAAATGGCAGGAGAAAAATAATGAAAAAATGAGAATTACTAATGGTTAAAAACCTATTTAAACTAAATAGCTTAATCGCAAAATACGAAACAAGCAAATGAGCTTCTTTAATCGTGTCCTCTTTACTTGCGCCAACGCTAGCCATTTCACTTATAATTGTTTTGGGAACCGCAATCGGGGCTGGTGTTAACACTAATAACTACAATGAATATAATTCGTTTCATGGAATGTATTCGTTGACTGAGCAATACTCAACAAAACCTACACTTAATTGAGAAACTACTTTAAAAATTCAAAATAAAGCATCAAAAGTATCTTCTTCGTATGTTAAAAACGATCAAATCAAAAGTAATGCCACAGCATTAGAAGCGTTTGAAAAACTTAACAAAATAAAAGGCGCTCAAGAGCAAGCGGCAACGGATGCCAATTGAAGCGACGTTAATGCTTATCATAGTTACTTAAAAGACCAGTCTGACCTTCGCTATGTTTATGCTGGGACATCTGAATTTATTGGATCAACTACGTCCGCTGTTATCTTTTCAGTAATAGCGTTACTTTCGGGTGGGCTTATTTATAAAATAAAGAAAACTAAAAAAACTAAGAAGTCTAAATTAACTAGTATTGTTGATTATGAAGAAACAACTGACGGGATATTTACAGAACCTTCTTAGGTCATTGATAAACTAATTGTTGAAAACTATAATCCTAGTTGAATGGATTCATTAAAATATAACTTATAATGATAATATATTTTTTATAAGCTTTTAGAAATTTGAGGTATTACCATGAATAATGATTTAGGAATAAATTGCATTAG
>JAACJV010000005.1 GCA_021378535.1 Ureaplasma sp. Hg1
TATTACAAAGTGTTTTAAAAAAATTTAATATTATTGGTTAGGGATTATAAAAAGCATTCAAAAAACTTCTTGGTATGTTTGCTTCAAATAGAATTGATAAATTATAAATGGAAATAATGCAAATTACCTAACAATGTATAGTCTTAGCAATAACGCTCTTTTAGAGTTATGTTAAAATAATATTATTGAATATCTATTATATATAGATACCAAATAAACACAAGAGGCTATTATGAAAAATCATTATATTAAAAAAATTTGTATATTTTCGTCACTAATCGGAATTCCTATTATTAGTTATGGCGCATATTTAGGTTTGCAAATAAGTAACGCAAATACTAGTGTTACAAACTCTAGTAGTGCTTTAACGAATTTGCAAACAACTGCTGACACTGCGTCTAATTCACAATCAAATAGCAAACAAATTGGGCAACAAAAAAATATAACAAAATTTAATAGCGGTTATGATTTTAATTTTAATAATAACATGGATAATATTACCTCGTTTTTATATAATAGTAAAATCCATTATATTGCAAATAACAAAGATAATACAGGGATTTTGGTTTATGATGATTCTTATAATTTAATTGCTTCATCATTTATTAGTGACATGGCAATCGGATCAAAACAAGCAACGCTTATTAGTGACGTAGCAACTGGTACGGATGGTCAATATGTTTATATGTCTGTAAGTTATATTACAAGGACTACACGTTTTGGAGCTTTCTGAAAACTAGATATCTCAAATAATACAACATCATTAATTGCTGAAATACCTCTAAGTAAATCAAGTTATGGTGGCAATGCACATGATGATTTTAATTCTTGTAATGCTATTGGTGTAATTCCCGCAACATCTGGTGATATGATTATTGGTTTCCCAGAATGGATTGCGGGCACGACAGCTTGTTCACAATATATCGATTATGTTGTAATGAATCCAAAAACCAAGCATGTATATTGCCATAGTGATAGTTCAGGACTTTTATTTTCTCTTTCATTAAATAGAAGAATTATGGTTCAAGATTTTTATATTTCAAGATCAAGCATAACCAACACTTATGACATGCAAATTTATGGTCGTTCGCGGGATACTGGTTGGAGTGATAATACTATTTTTAATAAAGCATGAATTTCATTTGATTCAACTTTTACTATGACCGTTAAAAACACAGGTCATGATTTATCGAAAACCTTAAATAATTGGAACCCTTCTAACGATAGATCTGGACAAAATTATGCATCACCTTTATTGTATGATCATTTTGGAGCTTTAACAACGCGGCCGCAATATACGACTGCTTTTGTTAAATATCCTGATAGTAGCCACACCGACACTGAAATGGTAACCTTTGACAAAAATAGTGCTCCGAGCGGTGGTAATGTTGATCAAAACCCTGTGATATATAAAACTAATAAAAGTAGACTTAATGTTCAAGGGGAAATAAATAAAGATGCTAGCGCTAAATTTTCTCTATTATCGAACGATAAATCTGTCGCTAATAATAATCATAAAAGTATTTCTATTACTAATAATATTGATACTGATTATCATTTGCCACAAAACAACGCTAATATTGAGGGAATTAGCTGGGGCGATACCGGTGAAACTAAATTAGAATTATTCGATGGTAATGGAATGGTTAGTCAATATGACACTACTAATGACACTTATACTCTTAAAAAGGGAATTGAATTTAAAGATAGTATTAGTCCCACTCTAAAGCATCAATTGCCAAGTCAAGTGAATGATTCTGATATTAAAAACCTAGTTCAACAAACTGGCATAACTTCAACACCGGCTAACACTAAAATTTCAAAAACATATAACGATAGTACAGGTGAATTGACCGTTCATATGTACGCTTATGGTGACGATGGAGTTGGTTATGATGCAACTCACACCTACACAGGGTTTTTAACTAATGATTTTCCTAATGCAAATTGAAAAGCAACATGATTAAGTAATGGTGATAGTTCTATTGTAAAAACTCAGTTACCATCAAAAATTGATGACGCAACAATTAAAAACTGAGTTACAATCGGTTCTAATTTGAATTATTATAAAGTAAATGATCCAAAAATTGTTAAGAATGATGATGATGGAACAATCACTATCACTTTAAGCTATGATAATTTACCAAAAGGTCTCAACAATACATACTCTAACACTTACTCTGGTTTTTACAAAATAAGTGATTATACTTTTGATTCTAGCAACTGAAGTGACTTTACTAATAAAGCAATGCTTCCTTCTCAAGTTTCAGATACAGATATTAATCATTTAATTAAAAAACCTGCTGCAATTAAATTAGTGTCTCCTCAACCTCCAATAGTAATAACTAAAAATAATGGTAATGGCGTAATTGAGGTATCTTACGATTATACTGGTAGTATTCCTTTACTACCAGCAGGCATTACTCTACACCCATCTCATACCTATGGAGGTTTTGAAAAATCTGGTGATTGTACAGTTGCATTAGATAGTGCTAAACTCGCTAGTTTTGATAAAAATCGACTAGCAAGTGTAGTTTCAAAAACAGAAGTCAATGCTTTATTAAAACTCTCATCCCAAATGGATGGTTTAAAGTTGTCACCAACGACTGTTCTTAAACCAAACGATGATAAAGGTGAATTATCATTCACAGTAACCTATCAAAATGCTCCCCCAGGGATTCAAAGTGTCTATGATTTTACTATCACAGGTTTTCAGGTTAGTTCTCTACTTGAGGTAACTAATTGAGGTGATATTTCAAATAAAGCTATGAGCCCCTTAGATTTTGATACAAATAATAAAACAGCCGTCATTACTAAGATGCTAAATGATAAAGAAATCGTTGTTAGTTCAGCTCTTCAAAGTAAAACACCTTCTATTACATCCGACATTAATAACGCTAATGGTACTGTTGATATCACCTTGGGATATACGATTAATAATGTAGTACATAATTTTACCCATCAATATTCAGGTTTTTATAATTTAAAAGATTATTCCGTTTCAATTGATGATAGTAAAATTGATAAAAATAAATTAGCTTCAGCAGTTACGGTTAGTGATATTCAAAGTAATTTATCAAGAAGTACCGCTGTGAATGAATATTATAGCAACAATGAAAAAGTATCATTAAAAGCTGATGATGACCATGCAACCTTAATAGCTACAGTTACATACAAGGATCTTGAATCGTTGGGTGTCCCTTACACCTTTAGTTTGAAATTAACTGATTTTAATTTCAAGATAGCAGCTCCATCGAATAATATTTGAATTTATGTCGGAGCAGGTGCAGGTGCAGCAGTTCTTTTAATTATCTTTGCTACAGCTATAATAATCACAAAGAAGAAAAAATCAAGTCGTACAAATAGAAACTCAAATCGTAACAATAGAGACTCAAGTCGTAGACCAGAGAATTCAAGTCGTACGCATAGAAGTTCAAGCAGTAGAACAGGAAGTTCAAGTTATAAACCTGAAAACCTAAGTCATACAAATAGAAGTTCAAATAGTAGAACAGGAAGTTCAAGTTATAAACCTGAAAACCTAAGTCATAGAAATAAAAAATCAGATATGAGCAAAGCAACGCCGAGTCGTACAAGCAGAAGTTCGGACCATAGAAGTGATGATCCAAAACTTAGAAATAAATATGGGGCAAAGCCGAAATCACCAAGAAAGTAAAACTTTAAATGGGTGCTAGTAGTCCATCTAATTAGTGAATTACTCAAATGTGAAATAAAGCATTTGTAGCAAGGATGAAAGTACCATCACGTTATTTATTAAAACAAAAGTAAATACCAATCTTATTTTAATGTAAGTGCCGTGTTTACTTTTTGTTTTATTAACTATAACTAATAGGTCTTCTAACCACCAAAAAAATAATAAAATTTAAAATTTTATATAAAGAAATAGTCCTTCACATTTGATTTAAAATTACTATAATTTTATATAATCAAATAACTCAAAAAGATTTGTTCCAATTTTACTACCGCATAATTCAACAACATCCGTCTCAACAAGATATTTGTTAATGCTTAAATTTTTAATATTAGTAATTGGAGAACGATTAAATAAGTGACGGTCGTCTTTTAATTTTTTATAGGAATCCTTTTTAAACTTAGTTAATTTTTTTAACTCCATCGCACTAATATATTCCCTTACGTCTAAAAAATGAAGAATTAGAAATATTTCAAAACAAGGATTACTAATATAGAGTTTATATCCTAATTGTTCTGCCATCAAAATTGCTTCTGTTAATTGTGGTTTTAGATTAGAACCTTCATCGCGATCAACAATTAATGCTCTTAAAGTTTCCTTTTCACATTTGCTATTTTTATTAATTAAAAAAGCTTCGAAATTCTGTGAAACAAGTTGGGGGTATAGTCCTTGTAAACATTTGAAAACTTCACTATCACTTAAAAATGAATTAAGCGATAATTGTTTAGTTGATATTTTTTTAACGTTACCTAAAAGGTTTAAATTAGGTTTGAAGGAAGATTCGAATTTTTTCCAAGTTTGATTAATAAATCCACTTTCAGTTAGAAATCAATATCCATAAAAAATCCAATAGGTTTGTTTTAATTCAATAGCCTTTATATCATTACAAAATAATAGAGTTGCCATTTTTGTTAATTCTAGAACATTAGATAATCCAATATCAAAACAAGCGGGTTTAATATTAATTATCTGTACTTGCTTGTTTTGCACCATTAGTTCATTGTTAAGATGGGCAAAATATGTTTGCTCAGTATCGCCTTCGCATATAATATAAATTTTCTTCATTTTTATAACCTCACTTTATAAAAAATTATAATCTTTTACTTCCCTTAATTATAACTAATTTAGCCCTTTAATTAATAACATTAGTTTAAAGTTGTGAAACGCTTAATTTATCAATATGTATATCTAAACTATGGAAATCTTGTAATTTAATGAAGCATTATTAAAACTATATTTATTACTGCTAGCAAAACAGGAGTGTAACTTGTCTGATAAATATTATTATTTATCATATAATTATAAATATAGTTTAAACAAACTTTATATAGATTGAGGTAATTTAATGAACAAGAAACTAGGCTTAGACAATATTAGAATAATGCAATTTAAAGATATTAATATTAATGATGATTTTTTTATTTCAATTAAAAAAGATTGTGAAGTATTTGAAAAATGATTTACTAAAAATAGCGAAATTAAATGCTATGTCCAAGTGGATGATGATAATGCAATTAAAGCACTATTATCTTTTGAAATTGAAAATAATTGTGATCAGGATTATACTCCAAAATTAACTGAAAAAAATTATTTAAAAATATCGGCTTTTAAAATTGATGCTAGTGGAAAAAGAATGTGTGAAAACTTTATTGATCTAGCAATTCGTTATGCTTTAGACAAAAAAATACAACACATTTATTTGAATGTAAGCAATAAAGAAGAACAATTAATCAAAATGCTTAGTCAATTTGGTTTTGTTAATTATGCTAAAAATAACATAACAAGTGAAACTATTTTTATTAAAGAATTAATATATCAAGAAAAAGAACTTAGTCTATACCGTAATTTTCCTTTTGCTAACGTTTCAAAAAGTAAATTTTTTATTTTAGGAATTTTACCTATTTATCATTCGAAAATGTTTCCTTGATCAAAATTAAAAAATGTTCAAAACGAATACACTGAAACTCCTTTTACAAATGGAATTACAAAAATTTATTTAGCTGGAATGAAAGGTGCTAGCGAAATAAAACATGGTGACTTATTATTCATATACAAAACAAGTGGTGGCAAAAAAGCTAAACTTTACTCGGTTATATCTTCAGCTTGTGTGGTTGAAGAATTTAGACATTTGTCGAGCTTTAAAAGTTACGAAGAATTTGCAAAATATTGTCAAATATATTCAGTTTTTTCAGAAGAAGAATTAATTGAATTCTATAAAACAAAGAAGTATCCCTATGTTATTAAGATGCTTTATATTAATAATCTTCCTAAGAAAATTAGTCGTCAAACACTTTTTGAAAACCAAATAATTGATCCCTTAAAATATTCAGGCTTTGTTCCTTTGTCAAAAACAAAGGTAAAGCAAATCCTTAAATTAGGTGAATGTAATGACAATAACCTTATAATTGATTAATTTAAATATACCATTACTTAAAAACAAACTTAAATAAATAAAAATTTATCTATATCATAGACGATTAGATTTTTCAAATCTACTAAGATAATGTAACCAATAATATAATGCTGCCATAATCATACAAACAACAATTAATACGATATTTAAGACGCCATTAATTCGCATGTAAGACATTAAAGTTTCAGAATTACTTAACACATCACCTTTAAGTCAACCGGTAAATAACGCACTTACAGTAATCCCAATCGATAAGATTGATTGATACATTCCCATCGGGGTAATCTTTTTAGTATTAAAACTATATGATAAAACAATTCCTAAAATTAAATTATAGAGAATACCATAACTAAACCCATTAAGTGCATGAATAACCATGTAAGCGTAAGGGTTAGGATTAAAGATGACAGCAATATGGTATAAAATCCATAATCCAATAGCTAAACTAAAAATCTTACCTACACTTCACTTTTTAATTAAATAGGTTCCCATTAAAATACCAGCAATCAATTGTGCTAAACTAAAGATAACTGAAAGATAACCTTCATAAGCACTAGTTGATTCGTTTGATAATGTGCCTAACATTTGTAAGTGTAATAAACCAACGCTACCAGAATTACTAAATTTAACAAACATAATCATGAAGCCAATTAGAGCAATAATGAAATATTGCCACTTTTGGATTTTACTTTTAACTTCTTGATTATGATTAACTAAGCCAAAATGATATTGATTTTCCTTAATAAAAAATAACATAATAAAGGCAATTACAATAAAGCATAAACCAATTAATCATAAATATTTTAAGACACTAACATCCCTTAAACCATTAATCATTGAAGCACTACTTAAGACCGATTGAATGGGAGCCGTTAAAAAATTAGCTAATAAGGGTGGAATCGATAAAATCGAAACCGTTAAATACACCTTAGACTTACCGTATTGCTCTTTAAAGAGCAATTCAAACGATCCGATACAACTAGCTCCAACTCCAACTCCAAGTGCCTGAATAACGTTTGTTGTGGTACTAGGACTAATAATAACTGGGATAAAAGTAATGAATTCAATTAGAATTGCTAAATATAAAAAAGCCTTCCTACTTTTGAAGTTATAAGCAAAATAGTCAGCGAACAAACGCATAAAGATGCCAACAAAACCATAGGCTGCTAATGCTAACCATAAAAAATCTAAATCCAAACTTTTTTGCATTGTCCCCCGATAAGGTCGCGTTAGCATTAACGGGATTCAAAATATAGTATAAAAAATAAAGAGATATTTGTATCCCTTATTAACAAACTTAAGTCGGCTTATTATAAAAATTGAAGTAATTATTATAATAAAAAATAATATTAAATTAACTGTAATACTTGTGTCTGATGAATTTCATGTATTTAATAAAAACAGATTAATCTACTCCTCACTTAATACTTTAACAAAAGCATCTTGAGGAACTTGAACATTACCTATTGCTTTTAATTTTTTCTTACCCTTTTTTTGTTGTTCTAATAGTTTCTTTTTACGGGTGATATCACCACCATAACATTTAGCTAAAACGTTCTTACGCATCGCTTTAATTGTTTCACGAGCAATAATCTTACCACCGATGGCAGCTTGAATTGGAACTTCAAATTGATGTCTTGGAATTACTTGCTTTAAACGTTCACAAATAAATTTTGATTTACTGTAAGCAAAGTCTTTATGACAAATTAAACTTAGAGCATCAACCCTTTCCCCATTTAATAAAATATCAACTTTTACCAAACGGCCAGCTTCATAACCAATTAAATCGTAATCCATTGTCGCATACCCTTTTGATGCTGATTTAAGGCGGTCAAAGAAATTATACATAATTTCAGCTAATGGCATTTTATAAATCAAACGCCGTCTCGTATCATCAAGGTATTCAAGGTCCATATAAGTACCGCGGAAAGATTGACATAACTCCATGATTGAACCCAAATAGATATCTGGGGTAATGACAACAAGTTTCACAAATGGTTCAGTTACTTTATCAATTATTGTGCGATCAGGAAAATCACTTGGGTTATCAATTTCAATTGAAGTCCCATTAGTTTTTTCAATTTTATAAATAACTGATGGCGCTGTCATGATTAATTCAATGTTATACTCACGGGCAATTCTTTCACGAATTACATCCATGTGTAATAAGCCTAGAAAACCACAACGAACCCCAAACCCTAAGGCTTGTGATGTTTCAAATTCGTAAGTTAGTGAAGCATCAGATAAACTAATTTTTTCCATTGCTTCTTTTAAATCTTCATATTGACTAGTATCAAGTGGATATAGTCCACAATAAACCATTGGTAAAATTTTCTTGTAGCCGGGCAACGCTTTAGTTGCGGGTTGGTTAACATGCGTAATTGTATCACCGACATTAATGTCTTTAACAGTTTTAATTGCCGCTGCAATTCAACCAACTTCACCAGCAACTAGAACATCTCGATTAATAATTTTAGGTGTTCTAACACCTATCTCAGAAATAGTAAATTCCTTATTATTACTCATCATTTTAATTTTATCGCCAACTTTAATAGTACCGTTTTTAATTCTTACAAAACATACGACACCTTTATATGAATCATAAAATGAATCAAATATTAATGCTTGCAAAGGAGCATCGTCCTTGCCATCTAATGGTGCAGGAATATGCTTTATTATAGCTTCCATTACATCTTCGATATTAAGACCACTCTTAGCTGATATTAATGGTGCTTCACTACAATCTAAACCGATGATTTCCTCAATATCGTGTTTTACCTTTTCAACATCAGCTGATGGTAAATCAATTTTATTAATAATGGGAATTATTTCTAAATTATTTTCTAATGCTAAATAAACGTTTGATAATGTTTGCGCTTCAATTCCTTGGGCAGCATCAACAACTAATAAAGCACCTTCACAAGCTGCTAAACTTCTTGATACTTCATAAGTGAAATCAACATGTCCTGGTGTATCGATTAAATGAAAAATATAGGTTTGTTGATCTTTTGCTACATATTTAATTTGAACTGCATTCAATTTAATAGTGATGCCACGCTCTCTTTCAATATCCATTGAATCAAGAATTTGATCATGCATTTCCCGTTTTGATAATGTGTTAGTAAATTCAATAATTCGATCACTTAACGTCGATTTACCGTGATCGATATGAGCTATAATGCTAAAATTTCTAATTTGTTTCTTGTCCATGTATACTCCTAATGTTGTATTCATATAATTTTATATAAATATGAATCAAAAGTAAAGATTAATATTAGATAAATTAGTATCATTAGGATTAGCTTTTTATAGATTAATTTTATTGTTGCTTTACAAATAGTAAAAAATTAGCTTTAAGTGTTCCTTAAAACTAATATATTAGTGAAAAATTAACTATTTTGATGCTAAATTTTTTATGATATTTTTATACGTTGTTTTGTTGATTTTACTAATACAATCAAGTAAGCAATAAATACTTTCACTAATTATTTCAAGCGTCATTTTTTGGTCTAATTCCATTCCAACAATAAATGTTTGCAAATGATCTAACGTTTCAAATAACTCGTGATAATCATCGCAAACATCAACAATAAAATCTTCATCCATGGCCAGTGATTTATTATGTAATTTTTTTAAATTATTATTATACATACCGTTAAATTCCAATGCACTAGTAGCATTTAAATAATTTTTTATAACAGCTATTGTAGCTTTAACGTCGTTAGTTTTCAGATTGTTTTTTGGTTGACTCATTAGTCGACTCCTTGTCTTCTGCACTTATAGTTGTAGTCGGCGGATTAGTTCCGATTTTACTTAGTAAGTATGTTGCATCAATTTGATTAAAAATAAATTTAATTTGTTGGTGTAACTTTATAATAGTAGGGTTATCAATTGTTAATAAATAATCTCGTAATAGAAATTGTACCATATTTGTAACCATATCAAATACACCTTTAATGATGTCGTTTGACTCTTGTCAAAGTTGTAACTCATGCAAATTATATTGATAATAATTAGCGATATTTAAAGGTCGGTTAATAATGATGTGTGAGTTTAATCAAAAAACACTTGATGAATATAATAGTTTACTGGCTAAAATGCTTTTAAGATGATCCTTATATTGATTCTTTTGATCATCGTTCAAATTTACAGTTTTAGAAGCATCGCGTACCATCGTAGTTTTGAATGAATCAATTGCCATTTGTACATTATTTATAAAATTAACAATTAATGAAAATAAAATATCTGGCTCTACTTCATCAAATGTTTTTGAACGCGGAGCCTCGAATTTTGGATTTTTTTCATATGGTTTAACTGTTACGAATTTTTCATTAAGACGAGTAAACAATGCAAGTATTTCATTGTAGCTTAGATATTGATTACATAGACGCATAATTTCAGGAAAATAGATTCTTTCTATTTTATCGTGTTTATAGAAGTTGGGTCGTAGACGCTCGTTTGCATCCATTAATGAACTAATCATAAAACTAAATATTTCATCATTTTTAATATCTTTTTTAACTTGAGATGTATCTTTTTTTTTCTTATTAATTAACACGACATATTCGCGATAAAGTAACATTAATGATTTTTGTTGTCATTGTTTAATTTTATTTGTATTGTCAATTGTGCTCGGCATACTCGCAATGATGCTTTTAGTTGAATCCAAATTTAATTCACTAAAAACATCCGGATTAATTGAATTAACAGTTTTATCAATAAAAGCTTGCTTACGATTATCAGTTGTTTGCAATTGAATTGTATTAATAATTTTTAAAGCTTTTTTAATATAATTAAAATTAAATTCATTTCTTGTCGCATCAGGATGTAAGTCTCATTTTAAAGTAACTTCACTTTTATTCATAGCATTCTCCACTTATCATATTTATATCTATTATAGCATATATTTAACGCCACAATTAATGACACTCGTGCATAATAACGAAAAATATAAAAGACCTTTTTATTTTACAAATAATTTTATTTAATCTATGTGAAAAAAAAGAACCCATTCGGGTTCTTTTGATTTTATTTCATTGCTTTTTCAACTAAAGCATTGAATTCTTCTCTATTATCAATCGCCATTTCAGATAACATTTTTCGATTAACATCGATTTTATGTACATCTAATTGATGAATGAATTGTGAATAAGTATAACCTTGTTCACGCACTGCAGCATTGATTCTTGCAATTCATAATTTTCTAAAATCTCGTTTTTTATTACGACGATCGCGATATGAATATTGACTTGCTCGAATAGCAGTTTGTTTTGCAACTTTGAATTGTCTATGTCTTGAGCCATATGAACCTTCAGCTAGTTCGATTCATTTTTTATGTCTTTGACGGGTTACTTTTCCAGTTTTTATTCTCATATGTTCTGTCTACTTTCTATTTAGATAGTAATTGGTCATAACGTTTTTTATCTGACGTGTGTACCAATCCATCTTTCTTTAATTGTCTTTTAGCTTTAGTTGATCGTCCATTTGCTAAATGTGAACGATATGCGTGCTTACGTTTCAATTCACCACTTTTAGTAATGCTAAAACGTTTAGCTACTGCTCTTTTGGTCTTTTGTTTGATCTTTGCCATTGGTTGACTCCTTTGGTTGTTTTTTATTGGGAACGATTAATGTTTCATAACGGAAATTATTGACTTGTTTTTTAGCTTGTTGGATTGTTCCAGCGTCACCTAATAAATCAATAAATTTTTTGTAAACAAGAGTTACATATTCAGGTTTGGTACACATTCGACCTCGTGCTTCGATAACAAATTGGACACGGTTGCCCTCTTTTAATCACCGTTTTGCATTTTCAACACGAACGTTTAAATCATGATCACCAATTAATGGTTTGATTTTTAGTTCTTTTGTTTTTACGATTGTTTGGTGTTTTTTATTTTCTTTTTGTTTACGTTTTTGTTCGTATTTAAATTTTCCATAATCCATTAGCTTACAAATGGTTGAACCCTTTTGTTGAGCTATTTGAACTAAATCCAAATTTTTATTTTCGGCTAACGCCAACGCTTCTTTTCGAGAAATAACACCTAACTTATTACCTGTTTCATCGATTACCAACATATTTGGCGATCGAATCATTTCATTTATATAAACTTTATTTTTGTTTGAACCCATTCATTCATCTCCGCTTCGTTTAATTGGTATAAAGAAAAAGTTACATACACTATAAAGTAGTACATAACCATTAAACAATAATACAAAATTATTAAGCTATTTAACCTAAAACCACATTAAAGGGTTATCAGGTGAGTTTAAAACTACTTTCTTTATACTAAAATATTATATCAAAAATAAAAAATAAATGTTAATATTTCCATTTATCTTTTATTTGTGCACTTCCTATTAAATCATTATAGCAATTTCTTTGTCTAATGTTAGCATTACTAATTAAGACGAAAATTATCCTGGCTACACTACTAGCAGCATTTAATTTAATCCATTTAATTACCTATTAAAGTTTAACTCCTTCTTTCTATTAACGCTTCTATGCTAATGACTATTTCATTTAGCATATATTTTGTTTTTGCTTTATAATATTAATATTAGAGGTAATATTATGCGTTCAAAAAAAATAGTCGAAGATAATCAAGAGGAAATCGAAAAGACCGATTTACCGTTTGATGAATTTGAAAATGCTGAGCTTTTTGAGCTTAGTTGAGGCACCAAAGCACCTAAAGGAACTGAACTACCTTTAAACTATGAAGTTCCAACAATTAAGCTTCGCTATGATTTTAATGGCACTCACACTCCTTTAGAACGAGCTACTAAAGCTGATTTAAATGCGAAACGTGTTGATGTTATAAATTCTAGTGAAAACCGCAATTCCATTAAACAACCACGAAAAACTAAATATAATAAAAAACATTGATACTAAGTTATAAAAAAAATATTCTCTTGTTGGGAATATTTTTTTTACGGTTATTTATTATGACTCTATAATTTTTAAAATTCTATTCTTTAGAAGGTTTGTTTTTACTATACTCGTTGATTAATTTCATTCTTTTTGTAAGTTTAACTAAATAGGTAATTGCAATCATAGCAATAATTACTAAAAGCACAATAATAATTATTGATCACCAATATTGTTCAATTCAACTTGATGAACTACTTTTAAAGCCGTCAAGAATAACAGGCGCACATTTAACTTCTTGTTGTGATGTTTTGCCCTTATCTCTGATATAGACTACTGTAATTGAAACTGAACCGTTTTTATTTAATGTTACTTCGTAGTCAGTGCTATAACCATCTGCTTTCATTCGGGTTTCAGTGGCCTTATCAATTGAAATATAATTCATTGCATTTTTTGGATTTATATCAGATCCACTGATGTCGTAATTAGCTGATTCATTTTTTTTAGGGGGGGTAGTATCTACCACTTCTTTTGATGTTGGTAGATTACTATATTGACAGGATTGCTTAGCTATAAGACTTGATGGAAATCCTGGAACATTACTAAAATCATAACTTATCGTAAGCGAACCGTTATTGTCATTAGCATTAGATGCAACTGCTTTAGCTCCGTTTGGATATTTAGTTGAAAATATATATTGTACATATCTACTATCTGTTTTAGATATGTTAATAAAGTCAAAACTATTAGTGCCATTATTAACATCGTTTAAAATTTCAGTTGGCATTAACTTATGTGGATTACTTATATCTTTGTTGTTATTAAAAACAAATGCACCATTGTTATAACCAGTAATTGTTTGGGTAAATGGAGGAATAGTAATAATTGAACTAGGAAGGTTAGAAAAACTGTATGTTATATCCAAGCTACCTTTAGCATCATTAATATTGCTAATTGTAATATCATTAGCAGATATATTTCCACCGTATTTTAAAAGTGCCGGTGACGGTTTAACATATTTAACAAAATCAGATTTAACTGCATCGCTTGCTGATTTGTTAGTGTCTACCTTTGAATTATCAACGGTCGATGTATAATCTGCCTTTGCATATAGATTTTTATATTCATGTGAAAATGAAATTGACCCAGATGGAATTGACATATCAGTAAAAGTTAAAGTTACATCTAACGTTCCGTTAATATTATCTGGCGCTGTTATTGCCACAGTCGGAGTTATACCAACTAAATTAGAACTAAGCACAATGGTGTTGTTTGCTATTAGTTTAAGGATATCGTTGTCATTTACTTCTGTTGGTGCAAAAGGAAACTTAGTATTACTTGAGTCTCACCAATTCGCCACATTAAAAGAACTAGGGGTTTGATAACCTGTGACAATATAAGAATAATCAAGAATTGGTATGATTGAATTCAATTTAGGGTAATGACAATTTACTGTCAATGTACCTTTGGTATCTTCTACAGTATGAATAGATATTTCTGAAATAGGACCACCGTGTTTTAAAAGGGCTGGTGATGGTACAATAGCATTGCTAAAATCATTTGGCTTAGCATCGCTTGCCAACTGATTTATATTCAAATTCGATTTATCTACAGTTATCGAGTAACTAGACACACCAAAAAATCCTTGATATCGATGGTGATATGTAACATGCCCATTGATAATTAAAGGACTAGTAAAAGTTAACCATACATCAAGGTCACCAACCATATTGTTTTGTTTGCTATTTGCACTAAGATCAATAGTTGGTGTCACCCCTTTTAAACCATTATTTAATTGAATGGGTTTAGTGCTACCTTTTTTTCCGGGTACATTTATTCAACTAAGCACATCATCTTGCGTTACCGCTGTTGGTGCAACGGCTAATTGAGTTGCATTTAAAGTTCCTCAACTCGCGATAGTAAAGTCACTACCGTGATAAAAATCAGTAATAGTTAGTTTCTTATGATTAGGTACCATTTTAGCTAAAGTGGGATATTCTACTTCAATCGTTAATGTTCCATCGCCATCGTCAACACCAGTGATGGTGGTGGTATGTGCATAGGTTTTCATTTTAGGAGATTCAATTAGTTTAACATCGCTAGTTTTAACATTAGAAGCTAATTGGTTGCGATCTATACTAGATGCATCGATACTTCATTCGTAGTCTGGTAAATAATTAAACCCCGAGTAGGTAAAATTTTGTACTAAGTAATTTTGGGCAGCTTGGGGTAATTGAGTAGCAAAAGAACTATAGTCATACTTAACATAAAGATGACCAGACTGCGCTGCTGGATCACTATCATTACCTATAATTGTGATAACCGGTTTATAACCGTTAAAACCGCTAGGCACAGTAATTTTACTTTCTAATGTGGCTTGATCTGTTGCACTACTTTGAATAGTTGAAGCAAAGCGATCGGAAAAAGCAGTTGCTACATCTGGCGCGTTTCAATTATTCGGACCAAATTCATATATAGAAGCTGTAGTTGAAAAACTTGTTTTAGTATTTTCAATAGCACTATCAATTTGATGGTTATTTTGATTTGCTGTAACAAGTGAATAAACACACCCCAACGGTATTGACAATGAAAAAATAATACCAACTGATTTAATTATTTTATTCATATAAGCCTCCATTAATTGTATTCTTAGATTTTTAAGAATACATAACTACTTTATTTTACTATATTTAGTACCTTATTTCATTCTTAATTAACCGTTTATTAATGAAAAAGAAATATAGTGATATTGATAAAATGGAAAATTAAAATAAAATAAAAGGTTAATACCTTCATTATCTAAAACAAAAAAATATTTAGTTGGAAATGAAAAATTTATAATCAGATAATAAGGTTCTTTTTATTGTCAGGATAAAATAATTTATAACGAAGTGTTTAGAACTTACAATTTTAAGATATAATTTTTTTGTTGAAGGTATAGTTCAATTGGTAGAACGTCGGTCTCCAAAACCGAATGTTGTGGGTTCAAGTCCTGTTACCTTCGCCATTTTAAAAAAAACACAACCATTTGTTGGTTGTGTTTTCTAATCATTTTGAAATATTCCCTGGAGAATTTCGGTCAATTTAATTGAACCAAAATACTCATTAATTTTTAAAGTTATTAAGCACTTCTTAACCTCATCGTAATTATAGTGGGCTCCGATTAAGGCTTTAATTACAGGTTGCGGTTCCTTAACACTTAAGTAGTCCCCGTTAAACTCAATGTCTGTAATAATGCCACTATCGACATTTACACTTGTTGTTAGTGTGCCGCCATCATAGCGGTGTTTGTTATGAATGCTAAAATTTCGCGATTTATTGTAATTTCAAGCATCACTTTGATAAAATTTTACTCTTTCATTGATTGCATCTAAGCCTTGTTTTGAAAGTACTAATTGTTTAGCTTTAAAATCATTAATGAAATAATCACATAATTGTTTTAAAAACATTTCGCAACTTATTGGATTACTTAAATAATCTTTAATATTAGCAACTCGTGCCCGGTGTGATTTAATGCCTTTACTAGCTAATTTAGCTTCATCGACTTTTAATGCTTTTGATAGGACACTCATATCAACATCATATAATAAAGTTCCGTGTATCAAAATCTTATCTTTGTAAATGAACATTGCATTTCCACTAATTTTCTTATCGTCGTCTACAACAATATCGTTACGTCCTTTAAAACTAGCAGGTACTCCTGCTTGATTTAAAAAAGTTATTATTGGACTTAAAAGCGTTTTGTAAGATTGATCCACTTCTGCCTTATCAACAATAAGTGTAAAGCAAATATTATTTAAGTCTTGATAGACAGCGCCGCCGCCGGACATTCGCCGGACAACATTTATTTTATGTTCTTTAACAAATAAACTATTGATTTCAGCATAGGTGTTTTGGTTTCGACCAATCACAATAGTGTTATCATTTTGTCATAAAAATAATATTGGTTGATCACTTTTATAATGTTTCAATAAGTGCTCTTCCAAAGCTAAATTGTAATATGGGCTATTACTTTCGCTTCAAAGAAAAAGAAAATTCTTATTTGCTAAAGTGGTCATGAACGGCTGCCATTGCTGCTTCGTGAATGATTTCTGAAATAGTTGGATGCGGATGGATTGAATTATTAATATCAAAAATTGTTGCATTAAGATCCATTACCACTACTAATTCACTAATCATATCACTAGCGGTACTAGCAATTATATGTGCTCCTAAGATTGTTCCTTTTTTTGGATCAAGTAAAAATTTAATAAATCCTTCTGTTTCTCCATCAGCGATTGCTTTTCCTAGATGTGACATTAAAAACTTAGTTTTAACATAAGGTGTTTTACTAACAATTAATTGTTCTTCGGTTTTACCTATAACCGCCACTTCTGGGAATGTATATATGCAGCTTGGCACAATGTCGTGATTATATTTATTTTTTGATTTGTTATCAACTATATGATCGATTGCTACTTGCGCTTGCTTGCTTGCTACATGTGCTAACATTATCCCACCAGTAACATCACCGATAGCATAAATATTTTTGATGCTTGTTTGCATATATTCATTAGTTATAATTCCTTGATTAGGCGCTAATTTAAAAGTTAATTTATCTAAGCCACATTTTGAGGGAATTCGTCCAATTGAAACCAAAACTTTGTCAGAACTAAGTTCTTTAGTTTCGTCATTTAAACTATATTTAATATTGTTGCCTTGATAACTTAAAACTTTAACATTGGTAATGATTTCAACACCTTTTGCTTTTAAATATTTAGTCATATATATGCTAACGTCTTTATCTAATATTTCAAGAATTGTGTCCAACCCTTGTAGAAGGGTCACCTTTGTTCCTAATTCAGCATATAGGATTGCGAATTCAATCCCAATTACTCCACCACCTATAACGGTTAATGTGTCTGGAATTTTAGGGAAGCTTAAAGCACCAACATTATCCACAATATCGCCTTTAGTGTAACCTTCTTGAAAACCAGGCAAATTTAATACACGAGCGTGACTACCGGTTGCAACGATTAAGTGTTCAAAACTAATAACGCTATCGTTAACTTTTAAGCTATGTTCGTCAATCATTATGGCTTCGCCCACAATTGTTGTTGCTTTAGCCATTTTAATAATTGATTTAACACCCATTGATAATTGTGAGACAACCTTGTTTTTTCGAGCTTGCATATTTGTTCAATTATATGTAATTTTAGATACGTCAACTCCATCGATTCCATAATTATTAGCATGTTTAATATAATTTGCAACCTTTGAACTCTTTAATAAAGTTTTAGTGGGAATACAACCAGTATTTAAACAAACACCACCGTATGTACCTTTTTCGATTACAACTGCTTTTAAACCAGCATTACCTGCTAATTCAGCAGCTACATAACCACCAGGACCAGCGCCAATTATTACTACGTCAAATTTTTCTACCATATTTTTTCTCCTTTTATTTATGTTTCATTATAATTATAATAAAAAAAAATAAATAGGCATAGGATATGCAACTAATATTCAATAAATATAACGTAATAAAAGAATTAAATGTTGTTTAATTAAATCCTATATCATAAAATTAATTGCTAAAAAATTATCAGTTATTTTTTCTTTAAGCTGATCACGTTTAAGTTGCAAAATTTTAATTCTACTTAATGTACTATTAATTTCAACACTATTCTGATTATATTTTTCTTCTAATTTATCACATTCACTCATATTGGAATAAATTTTTGACATCAAATTTTTATTTCCATGTTTGAATTGATACCATTTACTAAGTTTTTTTTGTTCAACAAGTTTTTCGTCCATCATAAAAAGTTGTTGGGTTCTCTCAATGTTATCGGCTTTAAACTTAATGCTGATTGCCTCAACATCTCCAATATGTTGTTTGAGAGTATCTAGTGATTTGATAATCATATTATATTCAATCACTATATTTAATCATGCTGGCATCTTCATTTTAATATTCATATCCTTTAGTTTTTTGATTAAAGTGATATAAAATTCTTCAAAAAATTCTGGTAAATTTAAATTAACTAGAATGGTTGCAACACCTTCCAATATTTCCTTGGCATTAGTTTTTTTTAACGTTTTAGATATAATGTCAATTAACTCTACACCTTCAGGAACGTCTTTAGCAATTCGATATTCATGATTATTGCGGCTAGTAGTAATTAAAGAGTGCGCATTCATTTTATAAGATAGGTTTGTTTCACAAGAAAATTTTTTTAATGAAAATGTAACATCAAAATTTTTAGAAATATTTTTAGCTAAAACAGCTAAATCCAAAATATAATAATCCATAAATTAGTTAATAACCCCGTTAATTTATGATATCACTTTAAATAATAATGCACTTTGTTTTAAGTTAGATTTAGCGAACTATCTAAAGTGATTAGATGCATTAATCTTATTCACAATACTTTTCTTACTAATTTATTTCGTAAAAATAATTGTTTTAGAATTACTTAATGCAGAATTGTATTGATATCCGTCACTATTAAAATTTAGTATTTGGTCTAAATTTTTAACTTTATTTTTAATAATAAACTCTAAAAAATAACCACGTGCTTGCTTAGCTTGTGTTGCTTGACTGATTCAACGGTTATT
Source organism: Ureaplasma sp. Hg1 (assembly GCA_021378535.1). GTDB lineage: Bacteria > Bacillota_I > Bacilli_A > Mycoplasmatales > Mycoplasmoidaceae > JAACJV01. The sequence continues at coordinate 19,590 of JAACJV010000005.1, forward strand.
TTTGTTAATCTTGAATTCCACAGTAATTAATTGTAAATGCTTAGATAATTTTTCAAAATTAATAACTTTGGCATATTCTTTACTAGCTAAATTAATTATCAAGTTATCATCAATCGTATTTTCTAATAGAAATGAATTTATTTCATGAGACCAAAAGGAATAGAAACTGGCATTGTTGATTTTAAAAGAATTATTAAAATCTAATCGGTAATTGTATATGGAGTCACTAGCTCTTAGAATTCCATATAAAGATGACAAAATATAAATGTGCTGACTCATATAATTATTATTCACCGGACTATTTAAATTTATTAAATTGGCTGATTTAAATTGTAAACCATGATAAAAATAAATTGCACAAGTTCCATTAAGATCGAATTTGTTATCTTTAATATCCGCTTCCATTTTATTTATTAAAGCATCGCTAAGCTTAAAAATATTTTGTTTCTGCAAGTGGGTTAAATTATTTAATGAATGATTAATAAATTTAGCTTTTTCAATAAATGATGGAAAAGTCTTTAGCATTGTATTTTTTATGGAAGCTTGGGTTTTAGCAGGAGAAAATAAGAAAATCATTATTCTCTTAAATCTAAAATTCGAATTGCATCGTAAAGGAATTTCAAACAAATAAGCATATCGCGGCTACCATTTGGCATAATTCTAAGAAGTCGTCATTTAGTATTGAGACACAACATTTCACTAATTGTTTTGTCATCATTTTCAATAATTTCCTTCATTCATTTTCTTGTGGTATTTTGTGTCATTTTTAAATAATATAAACTGTTATTCCGCAAAATTGATGTGTCATCAATCTTACTCATAAAAAAATTCAACATAATGAAATCAATAATATCGTCATAATAATCCGATGTTTCTTTGAAATGATGATAATAATTTAAACCCTCATTCAGAAATTCATAACCCTGTATCGCGCTACCTCTTGCACCGGATATATTATCACGCAAATAACAAAGTTCGCCATTAGTAGCAGAAAATTTGTATTTTTCCATTTCCTTAAAATCATATTGTATATCGTTAACTAAAATTTTAACCACTTTGGGAAATTCTTGTCAGTCAATTTTTTTTAGATAAATATAAAATAATGAATAACAAATAATACCAAAATTAAAGATTAAACCCTTGAAAATAGATTGATCATTATTCATGTAATTAACTTCAGCTTCTATCTCACGACCCAATTCACGTAATTCATTAAAACATTTTAGTGATTTCTCTCTTCTAGCTAAATGATAAATCGAGTGCAAATAATGTGCGAACACATTCGATATTTTTAAAATTTCATTTAAATGTTTTTCATCTCGCGCATTTGGTTCGCAATAAGATTCAAGCCCGTAACATGGATAAGCCTTATTTACTTCTTTAATTGATTGCACAATAACCATACCCAATTGTTCGATTTTTTTATGTCGTGTCATTAGCACCTCTAATATCTTAATTTTAATTATAAAAGATAAATTAATAGATTGGTATTATAATTATTTAAAAAATCTAAATTAATATTCAGAATAGTAATCATAATTAAAGAAAAAAGTTGATTTTACCTATAACAAAATACATACTATAGTATTAAAAATATAACCTTATACTTTAGTATAAGTAGTTATTTAAAATGATCTGTTACAAATCAAAATATGGTTATAATCACATAAATACCCCATATTTGACTAATTTTTAGTGTTATTTAACTCTTTTATTTCTGATATAAAAATCAATTAAATTAAGTTTCTAATTATATATAATTAGACTTATTGAAAAATTAAGTATATAAAAAGTTAATTAATTGGGTATTGAGCAATTAATTTCTTATTATCAACCAAATACAGAAAATATAATGACATGAAACATTAATCAGTCTTTAGTTTAGGCATGATTAGAGCTTGTAAGCACTTTTAAGCCGACCTGTGTCGTTCTTAATTGAATTATCTAAACAATCTACACTAAAATACTTTACTACTCTTAGAATGCCTCCAATTAAAAGATAATAAATTTAAGATCCGTGAATAAAAATATCAATCCTAGATTTTTAGATTTATCACAATTTTATAATAACGCGTATGCGTGTGTAATAACTTGTATTCAAAAAAATCAATTATTTAAAAATAGTTATATATTTATATATAACTAAATTAATAATTTACTATTTCTAAATTGTGATTTTTTTATCATTTATTCGTCTATTTTCGTCTAAAAATCAGCATTTTACACGTATGTGTGTTTGTATATGAATATTCACGTACAAACAATATACAAACACGCATATATATGGATAAAATTGATTTATCTGATGCTAGATCATCTAAATTTATCCTCCAGAGTAACTATAAAGGGCTATTTAAGGGTTAAATGGAAGTAAAAGACCGATAATAGTGTTCTGATTTTTATAGTTCTTACATTACATTTACAAGATTCTGATGTATATCTTCATTGAAAATATATAACTTAATGTATAAAAATTAATTTAATGACGGATATTGTGCATATTTACTTATTTTTAATACTTGTTTTTCATATAATTAATAGAGTACAATTGTTGCTTTTAGCATTAATATAGCTACTATTCATGAAAATATCTAGTAAAGGTACATCAAATATAGCTAATTAGATGATTATCTGATGCTAGATCATCTAAATTTATCCTCCAGAGTAACTATAAAGGGCTATTTAAGGGTTAAATGGAAGTAAAAGACCGATAATAGTGTTCTGATTTTTATAACATTCATATTATGTTCACGAAGTTTATATAATACCCATTTGTTTTTTTATTAGATTAGTGCAAAATATCATAGATTCAAAACTATCCATTCTAATATGTGTGTAAATAATACAGAAATTATAATTATCTTGGATGTTTTAGAACTATTTATTCACCATTTATATCTACCGTTTCGTAATTTTAGTTATGTTGTACTTAAATTTATTTATGGTAGATATACTATAAAAGACATAAGAATGAATAAACGTTCTTATGTCTTTTATAGTTACTCATAATTAAATATTTAATACATTTTTAATTTGATTTACTATTTCACCTTTTTTTAATTCTCATTCGAATTCTTCGATTCTCATAACACTATAACCTCTACTATTTAGAAATTTTTGCTTGTCAATATTTTCTAGTGTTTGAACTACACTTTTATACTTACCGCTATAATCTAATGTGAAAAATAAACTAATTTTTTGTTGATTTCTTACCCTAATGGCAAATTCCATTATTTGGCTACCTACATCATAATCCAAAAGAATTCTATATTTTTCATCTGGGATAATTTCCAATAATTCTTTATAAAAGGAACTTTCAAATTTATTACTAAATTGTTTCTTTTTAAGATAGTTTGTTTTTCGGTTCGAATTATCTTCTATATCGTCCACATAATTAATAAAATTACGGAATGCTAATAAATTTTCGTTTTCTAAGTTTAATGATATTTGATCAGCATAAATGCTTTTAATAACTATCATATGTTTCCGTGCTCTTGTTATAGCAACATTTAAACGATTTTTCCCACCGTCAGTTATTAAAGGTCCAAATTGACTTTTAACCCTTTCGCCAATTGCATGTGGCCCATATGAGATAGATAAAATGACTAAATCGCCTTCATTACCTTGAACATTTTCCAAATTAGTAATAATCAATTTACCATTTTCTAATTTTTGTAATAATTTATCATTTCCATTAATATTATTATAAAGTTTGTTTTCAATGTATTCCGCTTGTTTACTTCCAAAAGTAATAACTAATATTTTATCGTATTTATTAAAATTTTTAAGTACTTGGTCAACTACTTCGTTAGCCTCAACCTCATTTGTATCACTCCAAATGCCATTCACATTAATTGTTTTAATACCATTATCAACTATTCCATTTAAGGTAGCGAATTCTAAATTATTATCATAAATGTAACGGTTACTAAAATTAATTAAATCTTGACGCGTTGAGCGATAATGATTCTTTAAGTGAAATTCATTTCAATAACTTGTTTGCGCTTTTTCCAACAATGAATCAACAATATCTGTATCATTTAATTCGTAATCTTCATCCTCATAATTACTTCTAGCCTCAAAAAAACTTGATGGTTTTAATTGTTTTTCATCCCCTGATACAATATTAATTTTACAACGATATACTAAAGGGTACGCTCGTTCAAGGAACATTTGACTAGCTTCGTCATAAATTCCATAGTCAAACATTTTTGGGTTTAGTGGAAAAGATTCAGCAACTGTTTCAGGCTTTGCAATTCAAACCGGAAATAAGATTCTTAAACCCCATTCATACCGGTTGATAAATTTACTTGGGGCATGATGGTTTTTAAGATTAGCTAAACGAAAAATATCCTTAATTTCATTTTTTTCAAAATCCTCTAATCGACTTAACCGATTTCTTAAGTAGTGAAGATATATTTCGTCAATAATATCAATGGTTTTTTCAGCATAACGTTTTTCACTTTCTAAACTACTAGTTATTCTTGAAGTAAATAATTTTTTCATTAATCCTTTATTACGATTAATAACATCCCTTTCATAACTATCTATTTGATAAAGTTTCTCAAGGTCTCCAGTCACTAAATCAATATCAGCTATAACATTATATGACTTACTATCAATAAAGTCTAATTCAACCTTTTCAAGGTCTCTAATATAAGGTTTTAAAAGTCAATTATTAAAGTAAATTAGCACTCCGATTTTATCAATTTCAATATTTTCATCAACTAATTGTTGAAAATACTTTTTATTTGTCAAAGAAATTTCACTATAAATTCTGATGGCATTAAGTTTTTCATAAAAGGTTACATCTTGATCTTTTACTTTAGCTGATGTAAATAAAGGTTTTTCAGTAACAATAACATTTTTAGTTAAATACATATTTAGAATATAATCTTGATGTTTGATATCAGCACTCGTATGGGCTGCTAAAAAACTCTTATGATGTTTGCGATTGCGATTTAAAAATTTTAAAAATTCTTCATCTAAAATATTACTAAACTCATTTTTAAAAGCTTCATATTTTTTTGGTGCTTCACTTAGAACATTTAAATTTTTATCTAAACATTCTAATAGTTCGTTATCCCCAATAATATTGTAGCGTTCAAAAATTTCCTTAACTTCTTTATATTTTATTTTAGCTTTTGTAATCCCTTTTTTAAATTCATCCGTAATTTTGTAAAGACGATCGTATTTAATTAAAAGATTGTGTTCGATTTTCAATTCATCAATTTTATCGTATGTTAAATTATAAGTTTCAAGGAATGACTTTAACTTGTTTTTAACTATCATTAAAGCCTCAACATCCTGATAATTAGAGTCCTCAATGATATTATTAACAACATCAATAATCGTCGCACTTGGTTGCGCGAAAATATTTTGATTAAATGAACTCTTAATTTTTAAATAATCTCTAAAATTATGGTTATGTTTGTCTTTCATATCATAGAGATTAATAATTTCTCCAATGTGCTTTCTCAATTTAAACTGGTTTTCATAATTTGTTTGAATATCGTCATTAGAAGTTATCTCTTCCTTTAATGAAACATCACTTGATTCATCTAATGGATATCAAGAGTTTCCTAAGATTTCACCTAGATGTTTAATTTTGTCATAAAAAGATTTTGTATTTTTAGTTGTGTCATAGATAGAGATTGAATACTTGTTAAGATGTTGCAATCTTTCCTGCAATACATCTAGTGCAGCTTTTTTTTCAGATACCATTAAAATTTGCTTTTGATTAATCATTGCATTAATTATAATATTTGCAATCACTTCAGACTTACCTGTTCCAGGTGGGCCGTGAATTACCGTGTTTTGGTTTAGAGCTGATCGAACAGCGTATTTTTGATAAATATTTAACGGGTTAGAAATTTCAATTAAGTTTTCACTTAACTCTGCTTCTTCATTGCAATAATAATTTTTATCATGCGGTAAAGCTCCTTCAAAAGGTTCCACGCCTTTTTTAATAATTTGTTCTAAATCTAATTTTAAAGCACCACCACGTGGACTAAAAATTCCTAAAACACTGCTATTTTCAATGCAAAGTCCACTTTCATCATTGGAATTATTTAAATCAGATTTAGAACTTCTGAAAATTGCACTAAAACCACTTTCATAATCTATCTTAGCGTTTGTGTTATCTTCAATCATTTTAACTACTGCTTCTAGATCGTTAGATGCCTGTAAATTAGCAATATTAAAATCACTAAATTGAAATTCACGTTTTAGTAGAACAAATAGTTTTTCATTAACAGACGGTTCATATTCAATTTTAATTAGACTTAATTGGCCATGTTTTTTAGAAATCTCGACTGGATATAGAATTAATGGTGATTTAATTTCTAAGTTATTAGGTAATTTCCCTTTTAAAAAATATCTTCCAATGTATAGTGGCCAAATGCCGCAATCATTTTCGATGCTACGGGCATTCTTATTTAAATGCTGAAACGTTTTACCTAAATTTTCAACATTATTTAAAATCTTATCAATTACATTTATTTTATTTGATTCAAAATCTTTTTGTAATAAGTTCAAATCCGTTTTAGTTATTTTTACCGGTAATTCATTAATAATATTTTCAAAAGCTAGTGCATCCGTTGTTGCTTGCAAGTTGTTTTTAAGTAATTTTTGATCAATATTAAAAGTTAATTTTAATTCTTTACTACTTCCGTTGAAAAAAAGATCTAAATTATCATCAGTAGTATATTTAAATAAATCAATGTGATTTTTATTTAATTTTGTTATGACACAATAATCCCTACTATCAGCTTGAATTAAATTAAGTATTTTTTGTTCAATTGCTTTTTTTGCTGGTTTAATAATATCTGGTTTAGTATCTTCTGATTCTAATTTTTCTTTAATCTCTAATTTTGCTTCTTTATTGCGACGTAATTTCATAATATTCCTTAATTTAAAAAATCTAATTTGTTATAATTATATCCTAAAACATGTTTCATTCTATGCTTTATTTAAAAGCAAAATAAAATAAGGTTTATAATATTATAAGATATGGAGGGTTTAGCATGAAACATCATAATGTTGATGATGGACGGGAATATATTTGTTGATCTAAAAATAATCCTAAAGCCACCATTTTATATTTGCACGGATTTACATCTTCTTATCGTGCTAATAACTTATTTGCTCTAAATAATGTTTTTGATAATTATAATTATTGTGGTTTTAACCTTAGATATCATCGTGATAACAAAGAAACTTTTTATATTTATAAAAGATCCTTCAAATTTTATACTAACGAAATAATTGATTTTATTTTAAAATATGACTTTAAAGATGTTATTATTATTGGTCATTCAATGGGCGCTGGTTTAGCTGCAATGGTAGCTAAAAAATTAAATAAGCGAGTTAGTGGCATAATCCTACTCAATGGTATAAATCCATCCATTTTTTTAAATTATAAATTATTAAAATATTTTAAATTAAGTTATACTAAAAATATTGATGAATTGGGCTGACTTAATTTTAGTGATTATCAACATGTAATAGAAACAAGCCCGTTACGAGATGAAATTATAGCTGAATTCAAACGTGCTTTAGAACGTAAAGTAACTTTTATTAAAATTGGAGCAAAAATTATTGAACCTAAATTGTATGTTAAACTAAAGTATATCTTGGATAATTTAAATATTCCTATTTTAGCTATTATGAGCTCAGAAGATGAAGTTTTACCTTATAACTTATCACAGAGATATTATCAAGATATTATCAAGCATAATAAAAAATTAACTACTGCAACAATTAAAGGCGCGGGTCATTGCAGTATGATTGAAGACTTTGAAACCTATAATAGTTTAGTATGAAATTTCATTAATCATACATTAGAAGACGGGAATAATTAAATATGGAAGTTAAAAAAGAAGGTTCAGATTACTATTTTAGAATTGATGGTGAGTGGGTTAAAAACCCTAATCCTAGGTTGGTCTGAATTAGTGACTATAATTTAAAAAAAACATCGCACCATATGCCTTCACGCGGTGAGGGCATGGATGTTGTAAACTATCATGATGCTAAATTAACATTTGAATATTTAGAATTGAAACGCCATCAATCACGAAAAATAGTTTCTTATATGAAATCAATAACGCCCAATCAAATTTATAAAAAACATAAAAAATATAAAAAGCATAAACTAATAACCTACCATTAAATGTTAACTTAAGTAAAATCAAGTTAGCATCCGATGATAGGATATTTTTTTATTTAGGTATGAAAACTTTATCCCATTTTTCGTTTTTGAATTTAGGATTATCAATTGCAAGTCCGGCCTTAGTACTATGAATTGAACTAAATGTAATATTGTGATGGGGAAGTTGTTCTAAAATTAAATTTTGGATAATTTTAAATTCACTTAATTCACCAGTAAAAACAACATTTTTTTCTGTGTTTTGCTTAATATCTTCACATAATAATTTAACTTGACTTGCCAAAATATTGTGAAGATCTTCGAATTCTAAGTTTTGCATCATTCATCGCCCAATATCCGATAATATGTAAGGGTATTCGCGATATATTTTATGCATTACACCTTGCAAATGGGAACATTTGTATTTTTTTGCTAATTGCACGCATAGTGGGTGATTAGGTTCAAAATCATCATAATATGTTGCTATGTCTAAAGTTAAAAAACCTAAGCGATAAAGACTTAAATAATTTCTCCCTATCCGATTGTACCCAGAAAATATTTTTATTTTGTTTTTTACGTGTGTAGCTCTAACACTTGAATCATTTAATTCAACTATCAAACCTTCTTCAAAACCAAAGTTAGCAATATGGCTCAAACAAATTGGTGAAGTAATGATATGCCTTACATTATATAATTTAGCAAGGTGCCCCGACATTGCTGTCCCTCTATTAACAATTGTATTAATACCTTCAATTCCTAGAATAATAAAATCTATATCATAATTCTTATATTCATCTAGTGCTTTATCAATATTAATTTGTGCTAAATAATAATCATCTATTAAACTAACTTGTCCAAAAGAAAATGTTGAAATGCTTTTATTGTCTTGAAATAATTCAGCTTCGCTACCAGATGTTTTGCCGCTTATACATAATACTGTCATATTGTAACCTCGCATTTTACCTCAAAATTATTTAAAATTATAATATAATCTTAAATAATTTTATGTGGTATCTATATACATATTGTATGATAAATAATATTTAATGCAATTTTAGAGCGTAAGTATGAAAAATATAAATTTTTATTTTTATTATTAAAACATTGGTTGCAAATAGATTTCACCTGATTTAATAGGGCCTTTGTTATAATATGATACTTTATTACTATCCAAATAATTTAGTTTTAACTTATGTAAAAAAATATGGGTTAAATTCATTTTCTCTTGATTTAATAGTGCTTTTCTTATTTTTATATTCTTTTTTTAATAAGTATAAAAATTATTTTAAGCTTCAATAATTTTAACTTATTATTCGTTTTCCACCGATTCGATAGGTGTTTTTTGAATTTTTACCACATTCTTATTATTTTATAAGTTACTTTTAGTATAATAAGAATGTAAATCAATTTAGGAGAATATTCAATTATGTCAGAAGAAAAAAACAAAATCGATACAAATGAAAATAATGAAAGCAATCATGATGAACCACATAAGAAGGTAAAATATCAAGTTGTTAGTGATAAAGCACTAAATTGAATATTGGATGCTAAGGAAACGGCTTTTGAAGAATCAAAAAAACCAGACGGAACTATTGATGTCGATAAACTTAGCGAACTTATAACTATGGAAATTTCTAAAATTAATGATACCAATAATATGAAAAAAGATTATAGTGGTAATGTTATAGCTCGCAAGCTTGAAAAAAAACCAATTTCTGAATCGGGAATTAAAATTAGAGAACAAGTCCTTAGTGTAGAAAATGAATTAAATCAGATTAAATCGGGAAATTCTAGTTTTGGACAAAAGAAAAAAATTAAAACTTCCTTTAAGAAAATGGATCTCTTACATAATGTTGACCGTAACAAAATTCCTCAAAACACCACAATTATTCGCGGAATGGTTGATTGAACAGAAAGGGATTTTTCGCCAGAACTTGTCGCTGAAATAAATGAAAAAATTAGACAAGTTGAAAGTGAATCAATTGAAAATAAAAATATAATTGATTCTTTGCAACATAAAATAACTGAATTAGAAGAAAATTTAACTTCAAAAAATGATATGGCTGAAATTGAAAAATTAACTAAAATAATTAGTGATTTAGAAATTCAATTAGCTGAAAGACCACAAAACGGAATAGATAGTTCGGTTGTCGAAAGATTAGAAAGCAAGATTGCTGATTTAGAAAGCCGATTAGCTGAAAGACCACAAAACGGAATAGATAGTTCGGTTGTTGAAAAATTAGAAAATAAGATTACTGATTTAGAAAGCCGATTAGCTGAAGAATCACAAAACGAAATAGATAGCTCGGTTCTAGAAAAATTAGAAAGTAAAATTACTGATTTAGAAACTCAATTAGATGAGAGACCATTAAATGGAATAGACAGTTCGGTTGTTGAAAAATTGGAAAATAAGATTACTAATTTAGAAGCGCGATTAGCTGAGGAATCACAAAATGACCTAGATAGCTCAGTTGTTGAAAAATTGGAAAATGAAATCACTGATCTTAAATCTTATAATGAAGATTTAGCCGATAGATTAAACGACCAATCGCCTATCGACAATATTAATAACGAAGAATTAGATTACTTAAAAAAACAAGTTGAAGATTTGAAGGCACAATTAAGAAACAAATCAGAAATTAATGAAGATGACGTAAATAGTCTTAGACAACATGTTAAAGAATTAGAGTTATCTTTATCTGCAGCGACAAACGGAACTAATGTTCATGAAGCAAACGACAAACTAATTGAAGCTAAAAATATTATGGAACAAACAAGTTTGGAAAAAGTTGAATTAAATAAAATTTTACAAAAAATTAATGAGCAATCAAAACGATTAAAAACATTGGTTAAAATTAGTTATTTCATCACAGGATTTTTAGCTGAAATGGGTGACCAAAACCCACTAATTAAAGATCATGATTATCTTCGCTTATGCCAATTATTAGAAAAACATAATCGTTTCTTCGATCAACAAGAATATATAAGACGAAACCAAAGACAACCAAGAGAATCAAACCGTGTTGCAGTAAATAATGGTACTACTAATTGAAGTAATAACGTTGATAGTAGTGAAGTTAATTGAACATATAAAAATACTCATAGATCATACATAAGACCTACACGTCCAATGAATATAAGTGGTGGAAGAATGAAATTTAAACATGTTAATTTATACTACAACGAAGCAACTAACTAGATGAAAAATATTTTAATATTATCTAGTAGTAGTATAGCTTTAAAACGACTTCCTAAATTAGTTAAGGAATTATCTACTTCATATAATGTTAAAATTATGCTAACCGAACATGCCTTAAAAATGGATATTTTTAAGGATGCTCGTATTATTTCGAATGATTTAATAACTAATAATCTTGAACCAATCCACATTCAATTAAGTGATTGAGCGGATCAAATTTTGATATATCCAGCAACATACAACATTATCGGTAAATACTCACACGGTATTGCTGATGATTTAGTAACGACTATTTTAAGTGTGGCTTCACACAATAAGGTAATTGTGTGCCCTGCAATGAATTCGGTTATGTATCTTAATCCAATCAATCAAACCAATATTAATTTACTTAAAGAATTAGGCGTAAGATTCCTTGGCCCGATTAATGGTAATCTTTATTGTAAGACAAAAGGAATTGGACATATTATTGAACCTAAGGATGTAATAAAGTATCTTTGTTGTAACAAAAAAACAAAATTGTTATTAGCAATGGGTAAGACGAGAGTTTATTTAGATGACGTTCGCTATATTGAAGCTAATAGTAGTGGTAAAATGGGTAATGCTTTGATTGAAGCATTAAAGTTCGAATATGATATTACCGTTATTCTAGCTAATGTTACTTTAGAAAATAGTAACGCACTAAATATTTTACATTGTAGTACTATAGATGAATACGAAACAATGGTGCTGCGAGAAATAGAAAATAATGATATCTTTATTTCAGCAATTGCAGTTAGTGATTTTATATTTGAAAAAAATAATGGTAAAATTAAAAAAGATATTAAACATCAGTTTAAATATCATATAGGTAAAGATATTCTAAAAATGTTAATCACTAAATATCCAAATAAATTCTATGTGGGGTTTGCTTTAGAAAGTGATAATATTTTAGAAAATGCTAAAATTAAAAAAGATAGAAAACATGTTGACCTGCTCGTTGCTAATTATCAAAGTGCACTAGCTAATGACTCTACGAATGGATATCTTATTACGAATGACGTAAACATTCCTTTTAGCTGCCAAAAAAAGGAGTTAGCTAATTTAATAGCAAAACATATTTATGAAAAATAATATTATTCTTGTTATCGACGCAGGTAATTCATTTATTAAAATGGCTTATATTCAGGGTGATAAAGTACTAAAAAAAATTCAAATTAAAACAAAACTAAACTATCTTGATCGTGAGGTCAAAATTCTTATTAACAGTAAACTAGGTGTTAGTAAAATAGATGGTATTGTATTAGGATCTGTAGTGCCTGATTTAAATGATTTACTAATTAGTGTTCTAGAATGAGTTTTTGAAATGAAGGTATTTTTAGTTGATTATAAAGTTAAATTACCCATTAAGATTGAAACGAGACATCCTGAAAATGTAGGTGCCGATATTATCGCTTTAAGTTCTTATAGTTATGAAAAAAACAAAAATGTACTAGCTTTTTCCTTGGGTACAGCGATGGTAGGTATGTTTTTACACGGAAACGTTCTTGTAGGCGTTAGTATAGCTCCTGGTGCAAATTTTGGATTTCAACAACTGGTTAATAATGCAAATCAATTAAAAAATTGGAAAAAATCATACCAACCTATTAATTATGGCAAAGATACCGAGGAAGCTATTACAGCGGGATACCATCATATAATTGATGGTTATATCAAAAACATCTATAATCACATTAGTGAAACAGAGTCTATTCATAAGATTATTATTTCAGGCGGTGATGGTGAATTGGTTAATCTCCCGAATGCGGAATTGAATTATGATGCCATTTTACTTGGATATAAAAAAATATATGATTTGAATAAAAATAAAAGCTAATCATATCATCTGCATTAAAAAAAACAACAAATTTGAATTTGTTGTTTTTTTTAATATTATGGTTAATTAAATAACTTTCTTAAATTCATCTTCTAGAATTGTATTAGCCAAAAAATTAGAATGTTCAAAAACAATTTTATGGTCTTTGTACAATTGATAAGTTGGAACTAATTGAATTGCATATTTACGGTTTCCATCTTCAGATCATAATGCCTCTTGATCAACATCTATTTGATAAATATCAATTCGATCACTATACGTTTCCAATAGCGGTTTTAAAATTGGTGCGTTAGCCTTGCAAACACCACACCATGGTGTATAAAATTTTACAAAAAGAGGTTTAGTGGTTGTCGCTACTAATTCCTCTAATTGTTTAATTGAAATTGTTTTCATAAGTTGTTGGTCCTTCTTCTGTTTTAAAACTAGCTTCATTGATAATATCAATAATATGACTTATTTCATTGTTACTTGTAAAAGGGCAATGCGCTCTAATTAAGTTTCCTTTAACTTTAGCATTTTGGATATACATATCGCCATTACCATTCAATCACTCAGCACCAGATTGGTTTAATAATAATTTACTATCAGCATTAGTAGCTACCTTCAATGCAATAATATTATTCATTATGCTATTAAATTTAATTGTTGCCACATTCGTTATTGCCGAACTTAACACAACACACAAGCCGTGCGCATTACTACGATGTAATAAATTTTCAACTAATGAAGTAAATTCGCTTCCATATTCTTCCAATAAATCATTAATATCATTAATAACTATTAATCTACTTGGAATATGCTTGGATGTTGCAACTTTTGTATTATAATCATAAATTGTTTTACAATTAGTGTTTTTTAACTTAATAGCTTCACTATCTAACTCACCTGACAATTGTCTTAATTGGCTGATTATTTCGCTTCTATTCAAACGTCTTTTAACTACCGAGTGCTTTGTTTCAAAAAACTTTGATAAACTTCTATTAGTTGTATCAAGCATATATAATTTTAAATGTTCAGGACTATTTAAAAATAAAGCAGAAACAGTTAATACACTTAATAACATAATTCTCCCTGAACCCGAACCACCCTGGATCATAATATTTTTACTATTAACCATATTAAGAAAAATGGGAATTCTATCGATTGTTTTACCTATTGCAATAGATAATGGGTTGTCATAACCGATGTCTTGCAAGACATCTCGCAAACTTATCTTTGCTACATGTTCAGTTGGGATTTCTAAATACAATATACGATTCTTATATTTAGCGTGGAATTTTTTACTATTTAAACAATTAGCTAAAGAAGTTTGGTTTTGATTAATAAGGCTGTAATCTTCATCATTTTTTAATTCATAACTGATGCTAACAGATGAAAAAAGAATTTCCGATTTTTTATATTCAGCTTCAACATGAATGTATTTAAAAAAATTATTTAAACTAAACTTTAATGAATCTAGAGTTTTTTTGCTTTCAAAAATTATATCTGATGATTCATTACTTAAAGCATTTAAATGAGGGAAACTATCTCTATTCTCAAAATTGTACTTTTCTAAATAGTGATAATAATTTTTGAATTTAAAATTATGTTGCTGATGACCCATAATAGCCCGTGTCATTTCTCTAATACTTGGTTGATGCACATCGCGTTCGCCTTGAACTGTGATTGACTCTTCCTTAATATCTCTTTCTTCAAGACTTGTAATTCCACCTAATAGATGAATTAATTTAGCTTTAAATCAAGCAGTTACTTTAACATTTTGTGATTTACGAATATACATTGAAAACGCTACGATCATTATTATCGCACCAACAATGATGATTAAGGGTAAAGTGAAGGCTGAAAATATCGCAATTCCTAAAATTCCGATAAAACCTCCGTCAATTTGAACGTCAATAAAATTGTAGTTGTTGCAAGTTGCAGGTCACATAATTTCTTTAAAATGATTAAAATAGTCATTTAGGTATGTCATGAAACCAGTGCTAACTATTCCATATTTACTAATTCCGAAGCTTGCTCCTAAAATTCAAGAAAAGCCGAGTGTTAAAAAAAACATTCCAAATAATTTTCTTTTAGTTCATAAAAACATTCTTAACTTAGGAATAAAATAAAGAATACATGCAAATAATAAAAAAGCATAGATAATAAATTTTGTTCAACCAAAAACAAAATCAAAGATAGCTGAGTCAACATATTCGAACCCAGGAATTCGTGCTAGTGAAAGAATCAAAAACAAAAAGATAATGGAAATTCCAATCATGTAATAAATATTATAATTTTTTTTAAAGGTTGCTTTAAAGGATTTTTGGTTTGTAGTAGTGTTATCTACAACAGTACCAGAAGAAGCTAAATCTAATTTTTTAGTAACTGTTTGCTCAGTAATTATTTGTTCTTTAGTATCTTCTTTTTTATTTCATCCAAACGTCATATAGAACTCCTTTTATAGTTAATTTCTAATTTCAACTATTGTAGGTAAAACTAAAGGGCGTTTGCCTATCGATTTTTCAAAATATTTAGCTACCATTTTTCTAATAATATTTTTAGTTTCACGGATATCCAAACGATGACTCTTATTGTCATAAACAGCAAGTTCCCCTAATTCGTTTTCTAAACGTTCAATGATGTCAGAAGTAAGTTTTGGATTTTTTTCATTGTCATTAACAACTCCAACTTTATTCATTTTAAAATTATAGAATTTCTTTTCTTTTGGGTTGTAAAGTAATGTCATTGTAATGATCCCACTTTCGGCCATTTGATTGCGCTCGTATAAGATAGAAGCTCCAACGTCTAATGCACCTTGTGCACCTATATATTTTTCATCTAGTTTGATGCTAATAGGTTTACGGTTCATTTCACCGTTATTAATAGTAATCATTTCACCGTTATCTAATACCATGATTTGAGATTTTCGAATATTTGCTTGGATCATTGCATCCTCAGATTGTATTAATGCTTTATATAAACCTGATGTTGGGATAACATATTTTGGATTAACTGTTCCAACTAACATTTTTAAATCTTCAGCACTTGGTATTAAAGGCAAAATTGATTTTGGTAATTTTTCCAATCGTACATCGTGTCTACTAACTCCATCAAGTAATCTAGCAGCATAACCTTCATAACCTGGAACCAAAGTAGTCCCTAAAATAAAGGTATCGCCTTGTCTGAATTGGATTTTATCATCTTCACCATCAACCATTCGTTGTACTTTTTGGAATAGTTGTTCTTTTGTACCAGTGATGATAACAATCGCATTTTTTGATTTATTGATTTCACTTAGCGGTAAAGTTATTAAGTTTTTATTATTGAACATTTTATTTCGGTTTAATAAAGTAAATGTATTGATAAATGTATTACTATAAATAATAAAAGGTCGCTGGTGATGTTTAGCTACTTGTGCTAACGTTAAAATTGTATAAGCATCGTAATCGTAGCATGCGATGATAATACGTCCTTCACTATTAGAAATAATTCTTTCATAAAAATCTTTACTTTTGTGTTGGGGCGCTGTATATCCATGAACATTACCAGCTTGTCCTGCGGGTGCTAGTAATAATAAAGTTTTGTTATTAGTAATTTCATTAACCAAATGTAATTGCGATTCAAATGTTTTATTGCGATCGTAACTTACGATAAAATTATCAACATAAACAATACCACCATCAGGAGTATGTATAACTCATCCAAAACTAGATGGAAGCGAATTGAAAATTTTAAAAGGGGTAACATCAAAATTACCTATTTTACTTTTTTCTAATTCTTTTAAAATTACAAGGTTTGGTTTAATGTTAATGTTACGGAAGCGTTTCTCAAAATATGTTTCGATTATTACCTTTCCAACTAAACTTGTAAAAATTGGTGTATGTGTTCCAATTTTTGTTAATAAAAAATGCAATCCACCGATATTCATAAATGATGGTTCGCCAATAAAAATACCTTGTATTTTTGATTTATTTTTTTCTAGGTATGAAAAGTCAGCTACGGCTTGCTTGATTCCTAATAATACTGATGGCGGAGTCGTTACACCTGTATTAAAAATGTAGATATTATTATCTATTTCTAAGACATAACAATTTTTTCCTCTTTCATCCATTCCACCCAAAGGTAGAAAATTAATTTTTGACATATTGCCTCCTAAGTTATAAAGATATTGTACTAAAAAATATTATATGATTTAAATATTATGATTTATTAACAAAGATTTAGTAAAACTATCTATATTATTATATGATAAACAATGATTTTTTACTTAAAAATTAATTTTATTTAAATAAGCAACTAAAATAACATCATTTATTTATTAATTATAATCCCACGAATTGTAGTCATTGAATAGATTGCATCTTTAATGCCTTGAATCCCAAAACCTGAGGATTTAACACCTAAAAATGGTAGGATATCGGGGCCACGACTAGAAGCACGATTGATATTAATTGTTCCAGCTTCGATTTTTTCAGCTAAAGCGCGGGCGTAATTTATGTTTTCACTAAAAATACTTGCTTGTAAACCATATTGTGAATCATTAATGATTTTAATTGCTTCGTTTATGTCAGTAAACCTAATAATTGGTAGGATTGGACCAAAAGGTTCTTCTCAAGCAACGTCCATTGCTGTTGTTACGTCATCTAAAACAATTGGTCACAATAGATTGTCTTTATGTTTAATTTGTGTTGTTAAACGAGCTCCCTTAGACAAAGCATCATCTGTTAGAGCTAAATTGTAATCTTTTACTTTGCTATCTATTAATGGTGTAATGTTGGTGTTTTCGCTTGGTTTACCAACCGTTAGAGCGTTAGTTTCCTTAGTTATTAAAGCTACTAACTCATTAGCAATATCGTCCTGTACAAGCACTCTCTTGATAGCTGTACAACGTTGTCCGTTGAAACCAAAAGCACCTTTAACGATACGTTTTGCTGTTAAAGCCAAATTACAATCACTTAAAACTAATGCTGGATCTTTTCCACCTAATTCAAGCACTAGTGGAATCATTTTACTATTTTTTGAAATATTTTCACCAACAGTAGTTCCACCGGTAAATGTGATCATAGCAATATTTTCATGCGCTACTAATATATCGCCAATATCACGACCACGCCCAGTTACATAATTAATTACTCCATTAGGTAAATTTGCTTCGTTTAGTAACTCTGCAATCTTACCACCTAGTAAAGAACCTTGAGTAGCTGATTTATAAACTACTGAATTACCTACAATCAATGCTGGTACTATTTTTGTTAAAAGTAAATTAATAGGATAATTGAATGGTGAAATAGCTAAAACTACTCCTAAAGGGACTCGCAAATAAGTTGCTACCTTACCTTCTGCTCCATGATATGATGAATCATATGTAATAGGGTTAAGCATCATTTCTCGATAAGCTTTGATAGTACCGTTAATATAGTCAACGCTACGAAGTACTTCTGAAGTAGCTTCAATTTCGTTTTTAGCTATTTCAGTCATAATAATTTTTGCTAGTAAAGCCTGATTTTTTAAAACTAAATCTCGGAATGTTTCAATGTACTTAATTCGTTTTTTATAATTGATGCTAGCTCAACCATCAAATGCTATCCTAGCTGCTTCGAATGCTTTATTAATGTCAACCGTCTTTAACGCTGGAATTACTCCTGCTGGTTGATTAGTAGTTGGATTATTAATAGTTACTTTTTCTGATGAATCGATAAATTCGCCATTAATATATGCCATAAATTTATACATATATTTCTCCTTGTGTAATGTTTTTTCTATAATTATATTTAATAATAACTTTAATGTAATTATATATTGATTTTTCTACTACGGTAATTTAATTAATCAAATTTATTAAATCAAAGCGTTAAATTAATAATATCTCTTATCCCTAAATTCTTTGTTTTAATCCGTATTTAGCGTAGTTTAATCATCGAAAAAATAAACTTAAATTAATTTGTTTAACAATTCTTCCCATGATAAAGGCTAAGTCATCTTTTAGCCCTCTCTATTAAAACAATGCTATAATTTCAATATAAATATTTTTTATTCTTACAAGTAATATTTTAAACATATTTATTTATAATTACTAAAAGGTATTTATTATAATAAGGAGATATGTAATGAATAAATTAAAAGAACGAAGCATCGCATTAATTGGTGCAGGAACAGTTGGTGCTGCATATATGTATGCAGCTATAAACCACAACCTAGCATCACAATACGGTATTATAGATCTAAATGAAGATTTAGTCAAAGGGAGAACAATGGATTACCAAGACGCTATTGGAACGAGTCTTTTTCCATTTCATATTAATAAAATTGAATATCGCGATTTAAAAGATTACGACGTTATAATGATTACAGCTGGGACATCTCAAAAAACAGGTGAAACCCGTTTAAAAAGAGTTGGACAAAATGCAAAGATTATTGCGAATATCGCAAAAGAAGTTAAGGCTTCAGGTTTCTCTGGTGTAACCATCATCGCTTCTAACCCTGTTGATGTGTTATGTTATATTTATCAAAAGGTCACTGGTTTTAATAACAATCTTGTAATTGGTTCTGGTACATCAATCGATACAAGCCGACTAAGAAATATGTTATCAAAAAAATTAGAGGTATCGCCATCTTCAATCAACGCCCATATATTAGGTGAACATGGCGATAGTTCCATGTTAGCGTTAAGCACCGCTAACATAGCTGGAAAACCTTTAAATGACTATATTAAAGAAGGTATGATAACCCAAAAGGAAATAGATCAAATCGTTAAAGACGTTCGTGTTCGAGGTTATCAGGTTTTACAATATCAGGGCGCATCATATTATGCTATAGGTGAAGCTTGCGTCGAAATTACTGAAGCGGTTCTAAAAAATACTAATAAGGTTTATACAGTTTCAACTTATTTAGATCATCAATTTAATGTTAATGATATTTATATGGGCGTACCTGCTGTAATTGGTATAGACGGTGTAAAGAAAATTATTAACATTCCTTTGTCTTCAAAGGAGCAAAAAGAATTCGATAATTCGTTTAAAGTCTTACATGAAGCTCTAGATATTGCTTTAGCAGCTATTAAATAATATTTTAATGTATCAAAAATCAACAATAGGTAACTTTTAAAGTACGTCCTATTGTTGATTTTTAGTTATAGTAAAAAGATATTTTTTTGCTTTGTTAGTGACAATTCTTCATCTGATCAAATGCTACTTTGAACTTCGCCGATATGTTTTTTTTCTAAAAAAAACATACATATGCGACTTTGTCCAATCCCACCACCAATGCTTAATGGTAAATCATCATTAAGTATTGATTGGTGATATGGCGTATATTCGCGACTTGAAATTTTCTTAATTTCCAATTGTGACACAAGTGTCTCTGGATTTACTCTTATACCCATTGATGATATTTCAAGTGCACAATCTAAGGGTTCGTGATAGAAAATTAAATCTCCGTTTAAATTTCAATCATCATAATCTGGAGCTCTTCCATCATGGGGCTCACCTGATTTCAGTGCGTGGCCAATACTGCTTATAAAAATAGCTTTTTTATCTTTTACAAGTGCAAGTTCGCGATTAGCTGCATTTAATTTAGGATACATGTCTTCTAGTTCTTGACTAGTGATAAAAAATATTTCATTGGGTAACTTTTGCTTTAAACTTCCATAAAAAGTATTAATATATTTTTCAGTAACACGTAATGATGTGTAAATTTTAGTAACTATTTCTTTAAGAAAAGAAAAATTACGTTGCGAAGCGTTAATGACTATTTCTCAATCTCATTGATCTACATAAATCGAATGGGTTGCATCTAATATTTCGTCACGACGAATCGCATTCATATCAGAATAAATTCCGACCCCTTCATGAATTTCGTATTTATTTAAAGCAAAACGTTTCCATTTAGCTAAAGAGTGAATTATTTGTAATTCTTTTTGATAAGTTTTAGGAGTGAAAATAATCGGATTTTCGACGCCATTTAAAGAGTCGTTCAAGCCTGAAGCAGTTTCGACAAATAGCGGTGATGAAACACGGATAAGTTTTAATTGATCAGCTAGTGTTTCCTGAAAACAATCCTTAACCTTTTTAATCGCAACTTGCGTATCATTAACATTTAGTTTTGAAGTATACATGTTGTTACCAGTCTATTAATATCGATGTTCTCGATTACGGACTTCAAATCTAATATCAACCAAATATTTAATACCAGATCAAAATGAAGCTATTAAAGCAAAATATATAACGATTTCTTGAATACCATATCAATATCAAACTGAAGTTGTAATGTTAATCTCACCACGTACAATTTTAGGAGTACCAATAAAGAAAATAACTATTATCCCAATCATTTCTAATACTGTTTTTATTTTTCCATAAATATTAGCAGCAACATCAATATCTTTTTTAACTGCATTCATTCTGAAAGCATTAATAATAATATCTCTTAAAATAAAAAGAATTGGAATTCATGGTGGTAAAAAATTAAGAGATGGTGATGCCATTGCAATTAAGACAGAATTAATTAACGCTTTATCTGCGATTGGATCTCAAATTTTACCAAACTCTGAAACGACATTAAATTTTCTAGCAATAAAGCCATCTAATAAATCGGTTATGCATGCCAAAATGAAAAAAATAGCAGCTAATAACATATTAAAATGTATTGTGATAGCGATATCGCTACTAGGATTTATCTGATATAAATATTTACCAGAAATATCAAATTGAACTAGCATTAAAACTACTACAAGCGGTACCATTATAATACGTAAAATAGTTAATGCATTAGGTATTTTAGCTATAACACCATGTGCGCTTTTTCGATTTAATACCGCAATTCTACTTACTGCTTTTTTCTCAATTTTTTGTGATTGTTTATAATTAGTTGATTCCATCATTAACTCCTAAAATAATAAGTTTCCGTGATTTCTTGGGAAGGGGATAACATCACGAATATTAGATATCCCTGTTAAGTACATAATTAAACGTTCAAACCCTAAACCAAAACCGGATGATTGATAATAACCATATTTACGCAAATCTAAATATCAAGCTAATTGTTCTGTATCAATGCTTAATTCTTTACAACGTTTCAATAGTTTATCATAATCATCTTCTCTTTGACTCCCGCCAGCTAATTCACCGACACCAGGAACTAATAAATCAATTGCTGCAACTGTTTCGTTATCCTTATTTACTTTCATATAAAAGGCTTTAATACCTTTGGGATAATTATATAAGAATAAAGGCCCATTGACAACTTGTTCACATAAATAACGTTCGTGTTCTGATGCTAAATCCATTCCAAATACGATATTAGCCTCTTCAAACTTGTGTCCATTCTTAACTGCTTCAATTAATTTAATTATTGCATCCTTATATTCCATTCGTTGAAATTTAGATTTTAGTAATGTCTGAATTCTAGCTTTACTGTCTTTATCAATTCATGTATTAAAAAATTCGATTTCTTCTTGGCAATGCTCAAAGTAGTTTTCAATAACTGCTTTTAACATTGCTTCCATGATTGACATAATTTGATTTATATCAGCAAACGCAATCTCAGGTTCTACCATTCAAAATTCCGCCATATGACGGTTAGTATGACTTTCTTCAGCTCTAAACGTTGGTCCAAAAGTATAAACTTTTTTAAAGGATTGGGCGTATGCTTCAGCATGTAATTGGCCTGTAACTGTTAGTGATGCTTTCTTATTAAAGAATTCATCACCATTAACCTTATCAAGCATAAAGTTTTCTCCTGCACCCTCAGCATCATTGCTAGTTAAAATTGGTGTCGAAACTCAAACAAAATTGTTTTCATTGAAAAATTGATGAATTGCAAAAGCCAATTGGCTTCTAACTCGCATCGCTGCTGAAAAAAGATTAGTCCGTGGTCGTAAATGACTTATCGTTCTTAAGTATTCATTACTATGTCTCTTCTTTTGCAATGGGTAGTTTTCATCAGATTGTTTTAATAGTTTAATTTGTTTAGCCGCAATTTCAAACGGTTGTTTACTTTTAGGTGTAATTTTTAATTCACCAATTATTAGAACTGATGCTCCTGTTCGAGCACTTTTAGCTTCATCAAAACCTTTTGTAGTTTGACTTTTGTAAACAATTTGGGTTGTTTTCAAAAACGAGCCATCATTAAATGACATAAAACCAATCGTTCCACTGTCCCGATTTGATCTAATTCAACCAACTAGACAGACATCTCCCGATAATTTTTCATATTCTTCTCATAATTGTTTTGTATCAATTGTTTGCATATTATTCCTTCCATAACAACCTCAATAGGCTTTATCAAATTATATATATATTATAGAAAAAAAAGATGTATTTTAATAATAAATCACTTTCATTACATAATTAGAATCGGAATATATTGATAAAAAGCTTAAAAACGACTATTTTAATTAATTAAATGTAATACTTCCTAATTTTTTCTTTAAGGTAATTAGTGTGTATCAACGATCCTAACTTATCCTTTAGATCATGTAATATTGTTATTGGTTGTGATTAAAGGGTTAAATGCACTATTTGCATTGTAAGCTATCATTAAAGGATAGTTGATATTTTTTATATTTAAAACAAAATTTTAATTAATTTTGGATCACCTTTAGCTGAATATATTTGGTTTAGCTATATTAATTTAAACTGTAACAGCAAAATTATTAGCTACATTTATTTAAGTTACCACATTTTTATTGTTTAAATAAGAACCATAGCATCTAAACGTTAACGGCGTGATTAAATGAGCTAATGAGAAATAACTAACTCAATAATATTTAAGATTCCTTATTATAATATTATTAATCTAGACATTTCTTTTGACTAACGGTTTATAATTTAGCTTCCAA
>JAACJV010000006.1 GCA_021378535.1 Ureaplasma sp. Hg1
ATGCTTTTTGATATCGAGGGTCAAGACATCCTTTTGGTTGAAGATATTGTCGATACTGCTAGAACAATTAAACAGGTAATCGAAATGTTACGCAAACGTAATCCTAAAAGTATTAAGTTATTAACACTCCTTGATAAAAAAGAAGGACGTAGGGTTGAATTAGAAGCGGATTTTGCTTGCTTTAATATCCCATTAGTCTTTATTGTTGGATTTGGACTTGACTACCAAGAAATTATGCGTAATTTTCCATACATTGGAATTTTAAAAGAAGAGGTCTACTTAAAACCCGATAAAAAGGATAACGATAAATAATATGAATTTTATAAAAAAATGAGCATTTAACAAGTTCGCTGCTAACGATGCAACAACAGTTGATAAAGCGCCACCTACAACCGGTGACGACTTATTACAACCAAAATCAGATAAGGAAAAAAAGACTAATAACGTTGGTACTAAACCTAGTAATGATTTACGTTCTGATGAAAGTAAGGAAATATCAAAAAAGAAAGTTAAGAAATTAATAACTATTTTTGTAATTTTAGCTGTTATTGGAGCAATCCTTGGGGTTATTATATATTATGCTACTTTACCATCATCAAAGCATATTAGTGTTGATCGTATAGCTCTAGAAGACAACGCAAACGGCACAGCAATAGATATATATGATGGAAAAGACAAATATGTAATTAATACAGGCGATCAATCTAAGGCTTATTGACAAGTGTCTGGAATTGGAAATAAAATTAATGTAGTTGCTAATACTGAAAATAGTAGTGGAGATATTAGTTTTGATATGACAGTTATATTGGCTGCAACAAATAATGGCCCGTCAAGTAGATACATTATTGGTAGTAGTGAAATAGATTCTTTCTATGATACGGCAAGTAAAACTACAACATATAGCTTTGTTAACGTTGCTCATAAAAACGATGTTCAACTTCAGGACTTTATAAGTTGAAGTAATAGAGTTTACAATAATGTTTTAACGCCAGCTGCACCGTTTGATTGATTTAGTTTAATTGCTTTATTATTCCCAATCCTATTGATTATTTTAATGGTTGTCATGTGAAGAAAAATGTACAAATCACAATCTGGTCAAGGAGCTGATTCAGTCTTTGGAATGGGTAAATCACAAGCTAAAATGGCTAAATCAAATGTTAAGTTTAGCGATGTTGCAGGAATCCAAGAAGAAAAAGAAGAATTAATTGAAATTGTTGATTATCTAAAACAACCAGAAAAATATACTATTATGGGAGCAAGAACTCCTAAAGGTGTTCTTCTATATGGCCCACCAGGAACTGGTAAGACATTACTAGCTCGAGCAGTGGCAGGTGAAGCTGGCGTACCGTTCTTCCAAATATCAGGTTCAGCATTTGAAGATATGTTAGTTGGGGTTGGAGCTAAGCGAGTAAGAGATTTATTTCAAAAAGCACGAAAAGCATCACCAGCAATTATCTTTATTGATGAAATCGATTCAGTAGCATCTAAACGTGGTAAGAACGATATAATGGGCGGCGGAGGCGGCGTCCAAGATCAAACCATTAATCAATTGTTGGCAGAAATGGATGGGTTTAATACCTCAACCGGAATTGTTGTAATGGCAGCTACTAACCGTCTTGACGTGTTAGATGAAGCAGTTTTACGACCAGGACGTTTTGATCGACGAATCCAAGTTACATTACCAGATATTAAAGAACGTTTAGCAATTTTAGAAATTCATAGTCGAAATAAAAATTTATCATCAAAAGTTAACTTAGGCGATATTTCAAGAAGAACACCAGGATTTAGTGGAGCGCAATTAGAAAACGTTTTAAATGAAGCAACCCTATTAGCTGTCCGACGTGATAGCACATCAATAAGTATGGGTGACATCGATGAAGCGATTGACCGTGTTATTGCAGGTCCTGCAAAACATAGTCGAGTAATAACTCCAGAAGAGAAAAAACAAATTGCATACCATGAAGCAGGACATGCTTTAGTTGGTTTACATACCAAAGGCGCAGACGTTGTTCAAAAGATTACGATTATCCCTCGGGGACAAGCCGCTGGTTATACATTACAAACTCCTGAAAAACAAGAATTACAAATTCAAAAGAAATCAGATTTATTAGGAATGGTTCGAGCTGCATTAGGTGGACGTGGATCAGAGGAAATGGTTTATGGACCAGACGCAGTTTCAACTGGCGCTAGTAACGACCTTTTCAAAGTAACAAACATTGTTCGTGCGATGGTTATGCAACTTGGTATGAGTCCATTAGGTATGACTCAGTTCGTACCGAGTGAAGGATCAATAAATCCTTATTCGCAAAAATTATATTCTGAAGAAACTGCATTAGCAATTGATAAAGAAATTGATTTAATCATTGCAACTGAATATAAAAAGGCAATGACGATTCTAAAAGGCAATCGTAAAGAATTAGATTTGATTGTTGAAACATTATTGTTACTTGAAACAATTGTTAAACCACAAATTGATTACATTCACAAAAACTTAAAGTTACCTGAAGAAGCAATTGAAGCTAAAGAACAAATTATTGCTGATAAAAAAGCAGCAGCAGAAGCAGATAAAAATGATGCAGAAGCAAGTAATTCAACTATAGCGAATCCTTCTTAATATTTAAATACAAGATAAAAGTTTTAATCAAACGATTAAGACTTTTTATTACCTATTTTCATCAATCATAGTAGAATATAAATATATTTAATACAAACATAAGGAGTATTTATCATATGGACATAAGAAACATAGACATCAAATCAGCTATTAGAGTTAACGATAAAAAACACATTTTAATTGACGTAAGAAAAATTGAAGATTTTAAAATAGCAACAATTCCTAATGCTATAAACATCCCTGTTGGCGAAATGTTAATTGAAATTAATAGATTAGATAAAGCAAAAAAATATTACCTTTTTTGTAATTCTGGACACAAGTCGCAAATTGCTACAAACATTTTAGAAAAAAATGGATTTGAAGCATACAACATTGTTGGTGGCTATAGTGCATATCTTGAATATCAAAAAACTAAATAGGGGAATGACATGATTGATATAAATTTATTACGGAATGATTTTAAGCTAGTAAAAACAAAATTGTCCAATCGTAATTATGACATTAAAACGTTAGATTGAATTATTGAATTAGATGAATGTAATCGTAAATTAATGGTTGAACTTGAGACTTTAAATGCACAGCGTAACAAGCTTTCAAAGACAATTGGTTTACTTAAAAAAAACAAAGCTGATGATGAAGTTAAGAAAGTATTGCATCAAGTAGCTAACATTAAAACTAAAATTGAAAAAATTGAGGTTGCATGTAATGACGGCACACAACAATTGAATGAAATGTTATCAGTTATTCCAAACCTTTGTCATGATTCAGTTAAAATAGGCAAGGATGAATCTGAAAACATTGAAGTAAGCCGGCATTTAACTCCACGAGTTTTTACTTTTAAACCTCTTGCTCATTGAGACTTGGCTTTAAAAACCAAACTTTATGACCAAGTTAAAGCAGCTAAAATAACAGGTTCACGTTTTATAATTTACACTGGTCAAGGGGCTCGCTTGTTTCGCGCTTTACAGCAATTTACATTAGATGCTAATGTAGCTTCAGGTTGTTTAGAAATTCTCCCACAAGCAATCGTTAATAAAGATTCACTTTATGGGACGGGACAATTACCTAAATTTGTTGATGATGCTTTTAAATTGGAAAATAGCAATTATTACCTATCGCCAACTGCTGAGGTTCAATTAACTAATATGTATCGTGATCAAATTATTAATGGATCTGAATTACCAATTTATTTAACAGCAAACACACCATGTTTTAGAAGTGAAGCAGGAAGTGCCGGCCGTGATACAAGAGGTGTAATAAGACAACATCAATTTTGGAAAAGTGAAATTGTTAAGATTGTTAAACCAGAACATAGTTATGATGAATTAGAAAAACTTGTTGACCAAGCTTCAAGTATTTTAGAAGCATTAAATTTACCATATCGTAAATTATTACTATGTACTGGTGATACAGGTTTTAGTAGTGCTAAAACTTATGATATTGAAGTTTGATTACCATCATATAATGATTACAAAGAAATTTCATCATGTAGTAATTGTGAAACCTTTCAAGCGAGAAGAGCGAAAATTAGATTTAAAGAAACAGTTGATGCTAAAACGCAACTTGTACACACTTTAAACGGTTCAAGTTTAGCAATTGATCGCTTGTGAGCTGCAGTTGTTGAAAACTATCAAAATGCAGATGGGTCAATTACTGTGCCAGAAAAATTAATCCCGTATATGGGAAATGTAAAGGTTATTAAGTAAAATTATATGAAGGGTTATTTTATTAGCTTCGAGGGGCCAGACGGTTGTGGAAAATCAACCATTATAAAAGCATTGATTATTAAATTACAAAAGAAATTTAATAATTTTAATATTGTTGCTACAAGAGAACCAGGCGGTAACAATAATGTGATTGCTGAGGATATTAGAAATATTGTTCTAAACAAAATGGATTATAAGATTGTTCCTCGTGCTGAAGCATTATTATTTGCAGCAAGTCGCGCCCAGCATGTGGATGACTTTATTTTGCCGCATCTAGATAAAGGAGATATCGTCCTTTGTGATCGTTTTATTGATTCATCACTAATCTATCAAGGAATTGGTCGTGGTCTTGGATTTGCTAAAGTTTTAGCAATAAATGAATTTGCAGCTAAAAAAATATTTCCAGACCTTACTATTCTTTTGTTAGTGAAACCTGAAATTGGGTTGAAACGAATTCAAGATAATAAGTTACGTGAAACCAATCGTTTAGATGAAGACGAACTTCAATTCCATCAAAAAAATTATCAAGGTTATTTAACATTAATTAAAACTTATCCAGAAAGGATAGTTGAAGTCAATGCTAATGTTAAATTTGAAGAAGTACTAGAACAAACATATCAAATTATAGTTAAAAAATTAAACGAATGGTCAAACGCTCATGAATAATATAATAAGTAATTTCAAAAACAAAAATAATTTTCCGCACTCTCTATTATTAATAGAAACAAAAATAAGCAATACAAAGAAATTTATTGACGATTATTTAAAAGCTTTGTTATGTGATAATAATCCAGCTTGTGAAAAGTGCCAGTGATGTAAAAAAATTAATAACCATAATTATTATGATCTTATTATCTGTGATGGATCATACAGTATGATTAAGAAGGAATCAATATTAAGCCTTCAAAATCGTTTTAACCGCCCTGCTTTAGAGCAAAAGGGAATTAAAGTGTATCTTATTAAAAAAGTTGAAAACACTTCTAAGCAAGCGGTTAATTCATTATTAAAGTTTTTAGAAGAACCACCACCAAATACTTACGCCATATTAACAACTAAAAACGAGGGAGCAATTGTAAGCACGATTATAAGCAGATGCCAAAAATTACGACTTCCATCAGATAATGAGGCGTTCGATAAGCTAATGCATGAACACAAGGTTCCATCATCAAAAAGTGATATTTTAAAACAACTATTCTATAACATTGATAATATTGTTCCATTTATCGAAAGCGGCTTAATGGATACAATTAGTAAATTGGGAAACGAAATGATTAGTGCAGGAAACGATATTCAACTACTGAAATCATGTTTAAATAATTTTAAAAAATTATCTTATGTTGAAATTGAGCAATTACTTCATTGGATTATTTGTTTGTTAGATCATCAAGACTCTCAACAATTTCTTGAATTAGCTGAAAACACTAAACATAATCCTAATAAAATTATGTTATTTAATCAAATTATGCAAACTATCTAAATTTAAAGGGGGTATCATTATGGAAACTATTGTCGCGTTAGCTACAAGCCCAATGAATTGCGCTATTCACATTATTAGGGTTTCAGGCTTTGACACCTATGATATTTTCAATGCTGTTGTTAATAAACCAATATCAAAAGAAGGATATAAGATTAGTCGACGGAAAATTTTTGATGATAAACAAGTTATAGATGACGTGTTAATAAGTAAATTTGTAGCTCCAAAATCCTATACAGGTGAAGATTTAATTGAAATTAATTGTCACGGAGGAGTTGTTGTAGCTAATCAAATTATTAAACTATTAATTAAGCATGGAGCAGTTTTAGCCATGCCTGGAGAATTTAGTAAAAGAAGCTATTTGAATAATAAAATTAATTTGAATCAAGTAGAAGCAATTGATAATTTGATTCATGCTAAAAATGAACTAGCAACAAAAGGCGCAATCACGGGCGTAATTGGTAAAATTACCCATGATTTAGACGAACTACATGACCAATTGTTTAATATCATAGCAGCCATTGAAATTAACATTGATTATCCTGAATATGATGATATCCCAACAATGGATGTAAAACAAATTAAGCAATCAATTCTAGAGTTGATTAAGAAAACTACTAAAATGGTTGATCAGTCAAAAATATTTCAACCCATTAACAATGGAATTAAGCTAGCTATTGTAGGTAAACCGAACGTTGGTAAGTCTTCTTTACTAAATGCTCTAATCAGGCAAGAAAAGGCAATTGTTAGTAATATTGCTGGAACAACTCGAGATGTGGTTGAAGCATCAATAAATATTAATAACATAACTCTGCAAATTCTTGATACAGCAGGTTTAAGAGAAGGCAAAGATGAAATCGAGACAATGGGAATAGCTAAAACACGAGATGTTATTAAAAAAGCAGATATGGTGCTATATTTACTAGATGGTTCCACCAAGTTAGATAGTTTAGATAAAGCCAACATTGAGTTAATTGGAAAGCAACATTACTTAATTGTTGTCAATAAAAGCGATTTGTTAGATAAAGCACATAAAAAAAATAACAAATTCGTTTATATAAGTGCTAAAAAAAATCAAATTAATACTTTGATTAAGGCAATTGAAAAACAATTTCTAGTACAGGAATTCAATAAAGTTGATTTTCATGTATTACAATCAGTACGACAAATTGGTCTAATGCAGAATGTTGTTACTCTTCTAGAATCTAGTCTCGATGATTTAAATAATAATATTCCAGTTGATATGATGGTTAGCAAATTAGAAATAGCGAATTTAAAGATTAATGATATTCTAGGTGTTAGTGGCAACTATGATATTCTAGATGAATTGTTTAGTAAATTTTGTTTAGGGAAGTAATAAAATGAAATATAAAATTATTGATACACATAGTCACATTAATTGCGAACCATTGTTAGGAGAAGCGGATGCTATTATTAAACATTGTTTAGTTGAGTCTATTTGTTTGAATGTAGTCGGAACAAACTATGAAAATAGTGTAATTGCAGTTGAACAAGCAAAAAAATATCCTAATGTTTTCGCAATTGTTGGGTTACATCCATGCGATGTTAATGAAGAAAGTCAAATAACTATTGATAAATTAGATCAACTAATAAAAGAAAATATTAATTATATTGTAGCGATTGGAGAAATTGGTTTAGATTATCATTATCAACCAATGCCAAGTAAGGAATTACAAAAAAAATATTTTTTGGCACAAATTAAATTAGCTGAAAAATATAACTTACCAATCGAATGCCATATTCGAGATGCGCATGATGATGCTGTAGAGCTATTAAAAGTACATAGTCCCAAATGTAAAGGTGTTATCCATTGTTTTGAAGATGAACCGAAATATGTTCCAATCTATTTAGAACTTGGTTATTATATTAGTGTTTCAGGTATTGTGACCTTTAAAAAAGCCGCTCGCTTAAACGAGGCTTTAGCTTTAATTAAACCAGATAAATTACTAACAGAAACCGATGGTCCATGGTTAGCACCTGTGCCCCATCGTGGCAAAACTAATTACCCATATTATGTGCAACATGTGAATAGTTATATTGCTAATAAATTAATGATTGATTTAGATGAATTAGAAAATCAATTAATGTTAAATGCAAACGTTGTCTTTGGTTATAACCAAAAAATAAATAATATTAACTCCAAAAAATAACTCTTTTATTGAGTAACTTATATTTATAAATCGTTGAATTATAGGTGAAATTTAATGATTTTTTTTACAATTTTATTTTTTTCAAATATAATTATCAATATGTTAAATTTAATTAAAGAAATCTTACGATCATTAAAAAGGAATGTTTTAGCTGTTGTTAGCTTAATTTTACTAGTCTTTATGGCATCGTTTTTATTTACCAATATTAATGATACTACTGGTAATTTAAATCGTTCTTATAACAGTCTAGTTAGTGATGGGAATCTTCACGATCTTACTGTGGACGAAATGATGCCTGAAGGTGATCTTAATTTTAGTCATTATTATACTAGTGTTTCGGGGAATTTGTCTGAAACCACAACATATGAAAAAGTTAAAAATGATTTTTATAGTCCGTGATTTAAAATTTCCAAAAATGAAATACCTAAACTAACATACGAAATTAAAGATGATCAAACTATTGAATTAGGTTCGAGTGATACCAATCCTAAAACTGGTCATATGCAAGTAACAATAGAATATAGTAAAGATGGATTTTCTTCTAGTCCATTAACGATTGATTTGCAAGATTTAGGTTCACTGAATCCAGAATATAATTGAATTATCAATACTATGAACGCTGGTGACGGTGTTAAAGTTATGGGTTCATATGGTATTGATATGGATATTTATTTAGATCAAAGCTATTTGACTCCATATGATTTTTCTCAAAAAGGAAATTGAGTAAATCATACAAAAAAAGACGGAACATTGCAATATGATAAATTTGAAAACACTGTAAATCATTATAGTACTAAAATAGCGGACTTAACTCATACAAACGTATGAAGCGATGTTAATGATTGAAATTATGTTTCAACCGCAGGGAAATATCAAACATTCTATATGCAAAACTATGATAACAACAAATACAAACCTATGTTTGAAAAATCATATAATAAGTATGTTAATGTAACGCAATTTACTTCATCTCAAAAGACTACTGAATCTGCTTTAAAGAAGGATATAGATACTTCGTTTGATGAACTTGCAAACGAAATGGATGATGTTGTAGGCAAAAATAATTGGAAACGATATGAGGCGTTAGATATGACCACTTCAGATAGTGGAAACTTATATAAAATGATTAAAACATCAAATCAAGATACAGTTGATAAAATTAAACTTTATTCAGGTACTAAATTAGATAATCCTACTAATGTAAGTTTATATACAAAAACCTTACAAAATGTTATTAGCGATCCAAAATCTTATAAGAATCCTTCAAATATTGTAAACAAAAAAGAAATATCCGATACTTTCCTTTTCTTTTCTAAAGCTTCAAATCAAACATCAAAAGCTTCTACTTACACTAGTGCCTTTAAAAGATTAACAAATTTTAATGATCCCACTTGATCACAAGACATAGACACTATAACTACTGGGGCCTTAATCGAAAATAAAAATTATAAAGCAATAGTAACGTATAATGCAATGGATAATATAATGATGTCTGATTATTCATCTTTTAGTACAATTTTATCACCAGGTTTTGCAAAATCAAATAATAAAATTCCACTTAAACATAGTGTATGAGAAAGCCATCAAAATGATAATCAAGATGATTTCGATAATTGAATTTCAAATTTATCCAAAAATAGTCCAGAAAGTGTTGTTAACGTTGGTGGGTCAAAATATGTTGTCTTAGGAACAGGTTTAACACCTGATTTTATGTACCCTATTTTTAATGCACAATACTTAATGCCAGATGTAAAAACCCAAGCGTTGTTATATGTAAATGATAATGGATTTAATAATATTCATGATGCGCAACGTTCTGCTAGCACTGAACAATATATTGTAGCTAAAACTAAATCAGGAGTTTCATTGCAAAGCACGTTAGATCAAATTAATGATTGAAGTGCCGTTCATATGAATTGACCGAGTAATATTGATGCAGCGCATGGCGCTAAAGATATGACCAATAAATTAAATGTTTCGGCTGGAAGAGTTTCCTTTTTAGGATCTTTATTAAATGGTATTGATATTGTTTCGACATTTCTAATTTCATTTGTAATTATTTTGTCTATTATTGTGGGATCAATTATTATTAGAAAATTTATTACTACAAATCGAATTAGTATTGCAATTATGAAGGCGAACGGTTATCGAAGCCGCGACATTACAAAAGCTTTAATGATTATTCCTGTCTTAATAACTGTGTTGGGTGGAATTCCAGGATACTTTATTGGTAATTTAGCTCAATCAGGAACTATTTTATTATTTGGAGATTTTTGAACCGTACCAACAGATGTTATATCCTTTTCATGGGTAGCTTTTCTCGTAGTACTAATTGCACCTTGAATTATTTTTAGTGTAATTATTCTTGCTACAACTTTTTATTCGTTACGTGGAACTATTAGTGAATTAATGAAGGAGGGTAGTGAAGTTAAACCAAATATGCTAAGTAATGCAGCTAAGAAATCTGTTAACAAGCTTGGTGTAATGACTAAGTTAAGAACATCGGTAGCATTTCATTCGACGTGGAAATTATCCCTCTTAATGGTTATGACTGCTGCTGCAATCTCTAGCATTACCTTTAGTGTTTCAACACAAGCACAATTTAGCAATAGTCGTGATAAATCTTTTCAAGGTAAAAATTATGAATTTATGATGAATTTATATAGTCCTACCATTGAAGGTGGCCAATATATTGGAATGCCATTTGAAGATTTTGGTAAATCAGTTAATGGTGTACCAAATACTAATGAATATTCTGTAGCTTCTCCCGATCAATCATGAGATTATTTGAATATATCATCAACATCAAAAGGGAACTTTAGAGAAAAGCCTAGTTTTATAGGGAAATATAATCCTACTACATTAGGTGCATACAATAGTTTAAGCTTTCCTTCAGAAACTGATTTGGGCAATATGAAAGTAGATCCTGAAATGCTAAAATATAAAGTTCAATCAAAAACGGCTTATGACCATGATTTAGGATTAGCTTTCCTTAATATCACTTCTAACCCGTGGCAAATTGCTGTTGCAATGATGCCAAACAGTCAAAAGCAGATAGCGCAACAATCTTTTAATGATTTTATGGAGTATGTTTATAATAGTAATTTAGATTTGAAAAAATACATTACTAATGATGGTACAACAAAAACACCCGAATGAAAATTTAAAGATGCTGATAAAAAACATAAAATAAACCAAACTACTTTTTTATCAGAAGATTTTGTAGGTGACGTAATTAAAGCTTATAAGGATACTAAATGCAATACCACTGATTTTAAAATAGGTTATGATATTGTTCCGATTGAAAAAACCGATGAAACATATACCTATTTACAAGGCAGTGTTAACAATATTAATGGAAGTAAAAATTCAAAGGGATCAACAGTAACTGTAAATGGTATAAAAACCAACGATGATAAAGACCCGTCGAAAATTAAATTATATGATACTAATAACAATTATTTAAATGATGAATTAAATCAAACTTTAGGAAATAAGGTTTATCCGATTATTCCAAATGCTTTCGCAGCTCAAAACTACAATTTGCATATAGGTGACAAAATAACTATTAACGCCGACAACAATGCTTATCGTAATCAAACCAACGCTGATATGGTAAAGAAATTCAATAATCACAAGACTGCAACATTTAAAGTTATTGACATTACATCAACTTACTATGACAACGAATTTTATGCTAATCAAGATGACATAAATACAGCACTTGGTTATGTTACCGATGCGACTAATAATTTTGAAAACAGAAATATTTATAACTCGATTGGGCAAGTTCCATTTAATGGAATTATTACACCCGAGAATCCTAAAAATAGCGTTCCTTATACTTTATATAATGGTCTTTCGTTGTATTCTCCATCAGGATTGTATCCGGCCACAGATAAATGAAATGAAAGTTTAGCTACAACAATGTTTGCTGGAGGGAAATCAACTGCAAATAATTCTACAGCTGTTATGGATTATATTAGCAAGGTTACTGGAATACCTTTAAAAGGAAATTCAGTACCATTAAAAGCAACAAATTTATACAAATCAATTATTAAAATATATGGGAGCTCACCATTGGTAACAACGGTTTCAAATGTTAATAATAAGGCAATCACATTAAATACCTTTAACCAATTAACGGATGCCACTCAGAAAATTTCATCCATCGTAATTGGTGTTATTGTTCCCATTTCCTTTTTAATGGTATTACTAATTGCATCAATGTTAATTAGTGATGCAAGAAGATTAGTTGCAATGTTGAAGTCTTTAGGCTTTAGTGATCGTGAAGCCGCATCCACTTTCTTAGCAATTGACTTACCAATATTTGTTTTAGGATTATTAATTTCCTTACCATTTATCTATGTAATAAGTTTAATATTTAGTACAGTCGTATTTAATTTTGCTAATATATTATTAAGTGGTACAATATCATGGTTAGGATATGGTTTAGCAGCTCTAGCGATGCTTGTTATCTTCTATATTACCTATCTATTTAGTAAATTATCAATCAAAAACATGAACTTAGTTCAAGAATTAAAATAAGGAGTATTATCATGACTAAAGTAAATAAAGAAAATTTATCAAACAAAGTAGAATCTGAAACTAAAGTTGTTGAGTTAAAACCCATCAACAAAGATAACTCTACGATTATTCAATCAAAAGAAATAGATTCTATTAATAAATCAACTAGTGATAAAAGTGAAAAAATAAAAGAATTTCATGAGACTACAACTAATATTAACAACAAGTTATTATCACAGATTACTGAAAATAAAAACAACTATAATAAACTATGTAGTGAAGCTAAAACTAAAGGCGATGAATTAAAAACATTAGAAGAAAAATTAGTAAAAATTACTAATACATCTCCAGTGGATAAAAATAATTTAACCGATGAAGAACACGCGGAACAAGATAAAAAAGTTATGTTAAAAGCTGAATATGATCAAGTAAAAACAGAACTTAAATTATTAAATAGTACACATAAAAAAGCAACTAATGACCAAGTTAAAATTACTAAAATTATTAAGGAATTAAATGTTGCTCTTAATTGTAAGGAAGATGGAGCAATTAATAGTGATGATGAATTACTAGCTCAACTTATAAAAAATGAAAATAAATATAATGAATTATGTTGTGAAACTAAAAACAAAGCTAAAGAATTAGAAAAAGCAGAGAACGATTTATCAATGATTACAAGTTCATCTCCGAATGATAAAAATAATTTAACTGAAGTTGAAAAAGCTGAACAAGCTAAAATACAAGCGTTAAAAGCTAAACTCGATAAGGTAAAAGTCGAATTTAAGGGATTAGATAATTCACAGAAAAATGCCTCTAAAGAACAAATTAAAATTGCTAAAATTGTTAATGAACTAAATAAACTTTTTGGATGTCAAGAAGATGAAATTACTGATAACAATGCCGAACTAAAAGAACGCGATATGGAAAGTGAAGATAGATATAACAACTTGCGGCGTGAAACAAAAGATAAAGCCGATCGATTAAGTGAGCTTGAAATAAAATTATCGGAAAATATTAAAAAAACTCCGAAGGATAAAAATAATTTAACTGAAGTTGAAAAAGCTGAACAAGCTAAAATGGCAGCACTTAAAGTGGAGCGGGATAAAGCAAAAGCAGAATTTAAAACACTTAATCATGAACAAAAGAAGGCTACTAAAGAACGTGTAAAAGTTGTTAAGAAATTAAATGCAGCACACCAAGGCCCCAAGGATGTGGAAATGCACGAAGACAATGTGATTGAATTAAGAAACGTTGTTAAATATTATTCAAATGGATATCTAGTTAATAAGATTATTAAAGGGATAGATTTAAATATTACTAAGGGTGAATTTATCGTTATCTTAGGACCTTCAGGCTCAGGTAAAACTACCTTAATGAATATCATTAGTGGTTTAGATCGAGCAAGTGAAGGACAAACTAATGTGTGTGGTAAAAACTTGATTAATTTAACCAATAATGAACTAACAAGATTTAGACGTGAACACGTTGGATATATCTTTCAACAATATGGCTTATTACCTAATTTAACAGTTAAAGAAAATGTTGAAATCGGTAGTTACTTACAAAAAGATAAATCTAAAAAATTAGATGTTACTGAAATTTTAGAATCTGTCGACATGATTGAACATATTAATAAATTCCCACATGAATTATCTGGGGGGCAACAACAACGTGTTTCGATTGCTCGAGCCTTTGCTAAAAACCCTACTATTTTATTTGGAGATGAACCAACTGGGGCAATTGATGAAGAAA
Organism: Ureaplasma sp. Hg1; assembly: GCA_021378535.1. GTDB lineage: Bacteria > Bacillota_I > Bacilli_A > Mycoplasmatales > Mycoplasmoidaceae > JAACJV01. Next base: position 14,245 of record JAACJV010000006.1, read on the forward strand.
TGTCAAAAATGGTATTAGAACAATTTGTAGAGATTAATAGAAAGTTTAAAACAACAGTTGTTATGGTAACCCATAATCCAATCTTTGCTGATTTAGGAACTTGCGTAATAAAAGTTAAAGATGGTCAAATTAATGAATTAATTAGAGATCAAAAACCGAAACTAGTACGTGAGTTAAACTGACAATAAAATAATTATTTCACTAATTTGTTAGTGAAATTTTTATTACAATATTATTTATTAATTTAATAAAAATTTCATTAAATTAATAAATAAACAATTTTTGATAAAAAATATATTATAATTTATGAGTTACTATTTATAATAGTATCTAATTTGTTTTATTAGAAGGGTGATAAATTTGAAATTATTACATCGTATAAGTCCGAGAAACCGTATTTTGGACCACGCTAGTTCGATTGCTGATGAAGTAATCGCATTAGAAGAAACTTATGGCAAACTGACCGATCAGGAATTAAGAGATAAAACTGATGATTTTATTACGCGTTTAGATAACAATGCAACGTTAGATGATATTATCGCTGAAGCTTTTGCAAACGCTCGAGAAATAATTTATCGTACCTTTAAACAAAGAGCTTTCCGAGTTCAATTAATTGGAGCGGCAGTAGCACATTTTGGTGACTTTGCTGAAATGATGACAGGGGAGGGTAAGACCTTAACCTTGTTGTTAGTGTCTTACTTAGATAGTTTACTTAAAAAAGGGGTTCACATTGTTACTGTTAATGAATATTTAGTACAACGTGATGCTGAATATTCAGCTAAAGCATTAAATCGTCTAGGCGTCTCAGTTGGTTATATTACTAGCGCCATGAGTAATAGTGAAAAGCAAAACATGTATAACTGTGATATTACATATGCTCCAAACTCTGAAATTGGATTTGACTATTTACGAGATAATATGGCGCGTAATATTCATGATAAAGTACAACGTGGACTTCACTTTGCAATTGTTGATGAAGGTGATTCAATTTTAATTGATGAAGCAAGAACACCACTAATTATTAGCGGACAACCTAAAAATGATGTTTCATTATATATGAAGGTTGATCGTTTTATTGCAAAGCTAGATGAAGATGATTACTTAGTTGATCCTGAAAGTAATAGCATTACATTAAGCGATTATGGAGTTGATAAAGCACAGGAATACTTTGAAGTAAAAAATATTTATGATATTGAAAATTCTGATATCGTACATAAAATGGTTAATGCTTTAAGAGCGCATTATGTTTTTGAAAATGGTAAAGAATATATTGTTAAACAAGATAAAAATGGTCAGGATATAATCGCTTTAGTTGACCAATTTACTGGTCGTGTTTTAGAAGGACGAAGTTATAATGCTGGTTTGCAACAAGCAATTCAAGTTAAAGAAAGAGTAAAAATTGATCCTGAAAATATTACAGTAGCAACAATTACTTATCAATCATTATTTCGTCAATACAATAAATTATCTGCTGTATCTGGGACTGCATTAACTGAAAGTGAAGAATTCATGAGCATCTACAACATGGTTGTCGTTCCAATTCCAACTAACCGTCCGTTAATTCGTCTAGATCATCCTGATTATATTTTTGGTGAAAAGAAAACCAAATGGAAATATGTAATTGCTGATATTATTAGACGTCATAAGACAGGCCAACCAATATTAGTTGGGACAGCATCGGTTGACGATTCTGAAATTTTACACCAGTTGTTACTTAAAGTTAAAGTACCACACGAAGTTTTGAATGCAAAAAATCATGCTAGAGAAGCTGAAATTATTGGTAAAGCTGGTGAATTAGATTCAATTACTATTGCGACTAATATGGCAGGTCGTGGAACTGATATAAAATTAGGTAAAGGTGTAATTGAAGCTGGAGGTTTATTTGTTTTAGGAACCGAACGTCATGAATCAAGAAGAATTGATAATCAATTACGAGGACGTTCTGGACGGCAAGGAGACATTGGTGAATCACGTTTCTTTATTAGTTTACAAGATAGTTTATTTAAACGATTTGCAACTGATAAATTTGATAAAGCACAATCAAAATTAGGCGATGATTATATTGATGTACGGTTCTTTGGAAGATTGCTAAATAATACACAAAAAAAAGTTGAAGGTATTAACTTTGATGTACGTAAAAATTTAATTGATTATGATCATGTTTTAAGTAGCCAACGAGAATTAATTTATAAACAACGGGATCAAATTTTAAAAGCAAAAAACCTTGTACCATTAGTTAAAAATATGGCAAAACATGTCATTACTGATGTTGTAGATTTATTCCGTGATAAGGAAAACTCTGATATTGTTAACATTGATAAACTAGTAGAAAGTTTAAATGAAAAAATATTTATGGAGCAACTTGCTACAACTTCAACACTAGATCGACATAAACCCGAACAGATTAAAATTACTTTAACGAAATTAATGGAAGATTGAATTGAAGCAAAAGCTGAAGAATTAACAATCCAAGTAATTAATCCAATGCTACGCGATATTCTAATTCGTAACATTGATGAATCATGAACCCAGCATTTAGATAATGTAATGAAATTACGTGAAGGTGTAAATTTACGAGCGTATGAACAAAAATCACCATTAAATATTTATGTTAACGATGCTGATCGCATGTTTAATAATTTAAAAAATAATACCGCTCATAAAACAATTGTAATTTTTGGACGAATGAACAATATGCAACAACAAACAAGACGTAATCCACAAGGTGGAGAAGAAGTTCAAATTATTAATGGTAATCAAAATGCACCATCATTTAAAGTATCAACATCTGTTGATAAAGCACCGACCATCACGAACGATAATGTCACATCTGATACTAAAATCAATATTGCATTACTTAATCATTTACCTATGCCTAAAATATCGTTGTTGGATCATCATATTGAAAATAAACCTTTACTACCAAAAAGTCAAAAAAGTGCTAATTCACCAGTTAAAGTTCCGACAAAAAAAGCTGCACCTACAAAAAAACTTGATGTGCTTAATAAGATAAATGTAGAATCTAATCCAGTTAAAAAAGATTCTATTAAAAAAACTCCAGTTAAAAAAGTTGCTGCAAAAAAACCAACTGTTGTAAAAAAGACGGCAACTAAAAAAACTCCAGTTAAAAAAGTTACTGTAAAAAAACCAACTGCTGCAAAACAAAATGTAACTAAAGAACCTAAATAATATAATAATTAAAAAACAACCATTTCCATTATCCTCGCATTTAAGGATAATTATTTAATGGTTGTTTTGTATTTGTAAATAGTGCCACCACACATAAAAAGCATATGCTTAGTGCTGCTCCATTTCTGACCTGACACGATTCGCTACCAAATATTGTGATGACATAATTATTATATATAAAAAAACTATATATTATTAAAAAACTACAATTATTTTTTGTATGTATAATAATTATAGTATTATGAGTAAACAAAATGTAGTTTTAATATATTAACTATTGAAGGGATAAATTATGAAAGACAATTATATTATTTTTGGATTAAGTGCAGGAAAACACATTGCAAAGGAAATCGCACGTATTAAAAACGTGGATTTAGGGAAAATTAATATTTCTAAATTTGCTGATGGTGAAATTTTAGTTAGTTCAGCAGAATCAATAAGAGGTTTAGATGTTGTTTTAGTTCAACCAACGTGTTCACCAGTTAATGATAATCTTATGGAATTACTAATTGCAATCGATGCAATGCGTCGTGCTTCAGCAGCAAGCATTAATGTAGTTATTCCATATTATGGTTATGCAAGACAAGATCGTAAATCTAAAGGACGCGAACCAGTGACAAGTCGTTTAGTAGCTGATTTATTACAAACAGCCGGTGCCACAAGAGTTATCACTATGGACATTCATAGTGATCAGACACAAGGTTTTTTTAAAATACCATTTGATTCATTTCGTGCCACATGAGTTTTATTAGAAGCGATTTTAGAAAAACACGTATTAGATGACTTGACAGTTGTTTCGCCCGATTATGGTGGCGTTAAACGAGCTCGTACAATGGCAAAGCATTTAAATGCTCCATTAGCAATAGTGGATAAAAGAAGACCACGACCTAACGAAGTTGAAGTAAGTAATATTTTAGGTGATGTCAATGGGCGCGAGTGTCTTTTGATTGACGATATGATTGACACTGGTGGAACTATTTTAGCTGCAGCTAACTTATTAAAAAGAAAAGGTGCAAAATCAGTAACCATTATGGCAACGCATGCTTTATTTAATGGTAACGCTATTGCCAACATTACAAAAGCAATTGAAGATGGAGTCCTTCATGATATTTTTGTTACTGACACTATTCAACAAAAGTATAACCCAAATATTAATGTTGTTAGTGTGGCACCATTCTTTGCAGATAGCATTGATATTTATACTAAAAATCGTGGTTCAATTAGTAAACTATATGCAAAATATTCAGAACGAACCTTATTAAAGAATAAAGAATATGGCAAGAAAAAAAACAATTAGCGAAATAGTAGTTGTTGAAGGTAAGACTGATAGTGTTAAACTTCAACAACTATTTAATGTAGATACCATTATCACCAATGGTTCAGCTATTAACCACGAAACAATTAGCTTGATTAAACAATTAGCAATAGGCCGCGGTGTGATACTTTTTCTTGATCCAGACGGACCAGGTGAAAAAATTCGAAAAACTATTATTAGTGCTGTCGGGGAAACCAAACAATGTTTTTTAAAGAAATCAGATATGATTAAAAGTAAACATAAAATTGGTGTTGCTGAAGCTAAGGATGAAGCTATTATAAAAGCTTTTGATAATGTTGTTACTTTTAAAAACGATATAGCAATAACACTTTCATGGGAAGATTATTTAAGATTAGATTTAAACACGCGAGTTAAACGGACTCTTCTAACGAAACAATTACATATTAGTGAATGTAATCACAAACAATTATTTAAACGCTTAAATATGTTGTCGTTAGATTATGCATCAATTAAGAAACTGGTATTATAAATGAAATTATACGAACATCAAATTATTTTACAAGTGGTAGCGACACCAATTGGAAATTTGCAGGAAATTAATCAACGCGCTAAAGATGCTTTGATTCAAGCAGAAGTTATTTTATGTGAAGACACTCGAACAACAGGTAAATTATTAAAATTACTTGAAATTAAATATCAAGCAAAATTAGTTAGTTATCACAAGTTTAATGAAACTAAAAAATTAGACACCATTATTGATTTAATCAAACACAACAAAACAGTGTTAGTGAGTGATGCTGGTTATCCAACTATCAGCGACCCTGGTTACTTATTAATTAAAGCATGTTATGAAGATGATATTGGAGTTGAGGTTATCAATGGCCCATCAGCTATGATGCATGCCATAGTGGCTAGTGGAATCGAAATGAAGGCATTTATGTTTGTTGGATTTCTTGATCACCTTAAAACCAAGCGTATCAAGGAATTAAAAAAATATCAAAACATTACAATGCCGTTAGTGCTTTATGAAGCTGTACATCGTATTAATGATACTTTAAATGACATTAAAGCAACTTATGGTAATCGCTTTGTTGTTGTAGCACGCGAGTTAACAAAACAAAATGAAACTATTTATCGTGGTTACTTAGATAATTATGAAGAAATCACTACTAAGGGTGAATTCGTTGTAATAATAGCGCCGCAAATTAAAGCGCCTGTTAATTTAAAGATTCAAGCAGCGCTTGATGAGGTGACAACATTAATGGGTTATAATATGCGTTGCAAGGATGCTTGTAAATATGTTGGCCATCGTTTTAGTTATGATCCTAAACTTCTTTATGAAGTAATTAACAAAGGGACTGATCAAGATAATTAATTTTTTAATCCAAGATTTATAATAATTTATTGCGTTATTTATTTTTATAATGTATTATTAATAAAACCCCAAAGGAGATTATTATGGTTTGTAAGCAAACTTATAACCCCAGTACTTTAGACAAAGTAAGAGTAGTTAACTTTGTTGGTGTTTTTGATTTTTATTATTTAGGTTAAACATTCGTGTTTAACCTTTTTTTTATTGCAAAGGAGTTTAATATGCAACAATTTAACAAGAATATCGTTAGTATTAATGATATGACTAAAGATGATATTATTTATCTTTTAGATTTAGCAGCGCGTTTAGCTAAATTACCCAATAAGCACACGTTATTAAGTGATAAAGTAATTAGTAGTTTATTTTTTGAACCTTCAACTAGAACTAGGATGTCATTTGCTTCAGCAGCAAATAAACTAGGAGCTCGAGTAATAGGTTTTGATAACCCTGACGGTAGTAGTTTAAAAAAAGGCGAATCAATGATTGACACCATTAAAATGGCTGAAGCTTATAGCGATTTAATTGTAATGCGGCACAATCTTGATGGCGCAGCCCGACTTGCTGCTGAAAATGTTAGCTGTGCTTTTTTAAATGCTGGTGATGGAACAAACCAACATCCAAGTCAAACACTACTTGATTTATACACTATTAAAAACGAATTAGGTCGCCTTGAAAATATTGAGATCGCTTTTGTTGGCGATTTAAAATATGGCCGCACCGTTCATTCTTTAACTGCAGCGTTGAAACTGTTTAATGCAAAAATTCATTTTGTGGCACCTGATAACCTTCAAATTCAAGATTCAATTTTAAGGGAATTAGATGATGTTAATATAAAATATGAAAAAAGTGATAGCTTAGAAGCTGTTATAAATAAGGTTGATGTTATTTACATGACAAGAATCCAACGTGAAAGATTCGTTGATGGAGATGATTATCAAAAAGTAAAAGGATGTTATATTTTAACAAAGGATTTATTATTGAGTCAAAAACCAAAACAACATATGATCATTATGCATCCCTTACCACGAGTAGGTGAAATTAGTACTGATGTTGATAAATTACCTTATGCTAAGTATTTTCAACAAGCAGCTAATGGGGTGCCGGTCCGACAAGCTATGATTATGGCAACGCTAAATTTAACCAAACGAATCGGAGATAAATAATGAGTTTAAAAGTAACGACAATTAAGGATGGGGTTGTAATCGATCATATCCCTAGCGATGATGTCTTTAAGGTGTTTAATATCCTTCATTTACAAGAGCAAAAATATCCTCTAACAATGGCAATGAACCTTCGTTCAAAGGCAATGAATCATAAAGCGATAATTAAAATTGAATCTAAGCACCTTTCTAAAACAGAATTAATGAAGATAACTTTAATTGCGCCTAGTGCGACAGTTAATTTAATTGTAAATGAAAAGGTAGTGGAAAAATTACATTTAATTATTCCTCATAATATTATTGATGCTTTATTATGTGATAATAGTAAATGTATTAGTAACCACGAAAAACGTATAAGTACTAATTTCAGTATTAATACCCACAATAAGAATCACTACGCTAGATGTTTCTATTGCGAAAAAGAATATTTATTAAAGGAATTATCATTAAATGAAAATTAAAAAATACTATGGTGAAGCTATGGTTCTGGAAAATCAAGAAATTGCTCCTAACTATTTCTTGATGAAATTGCAGTTAGATTGTGATCATCATGTTTTACCTGGCCAATTTTATATGATTTATAGTAATGACCATACAAAATTATTAGGTCGCCCTTTAAGCGTTTATGATTATCAATCTAAAAAGCGAATTGTGAGTTTTTACTACGAAGTAGTAGGTAATGGAACAAAAGATATTGCACAATACCGCATCGGTTCATTAATTAAGTTATTAGGACCGTTAGGCAATGGGTTTAAACCACCACTTGATCGTAACATATTGATGATTGGTGGTGGCATTGGAATAGCTCCATTTTATTATTATTACCAAGAATTTCAAGCACAAAATAGAATAATGTCAATTTTTGGTGGTAGAGATAAAAATGCCTTAAAAATAAGTGAAAAGTTTAACTTTGCCACTATGCTATATAGTGACGATGGTAGTGTTGGCACACACGGTTTAGTAACAAAGGATTTAGTTACAACAATTAAGAACAAAAAAATTGATTTAGTTTTAGGATGTGGCAACATGATGATGCTCCAAGCTGTAATGAGAATTTGTAATGAATTAGAAATTGATTGTTTCATATCAGCAGAAAATCGTTTTGCTTGTGGTGTTGGAGCTTGTGATTGCTGTTCAATTAAAGGTAAAGACAAAATGCTGCGTGTTTGTAAAAGAGGACCAATATTTAATATGAAGGATTTGATAATAGAAAATGAAAAATAATTTAGTAACAAAATTTAAAAAAATATCTCTATCAACACCTTTACTTAATGCAGCAGGATGTTTTGGTGATTGTTTTAAATATGAAGATATTTTTGATCCTAATGATTTGGGAGCAATTATCACCAAAGGTATTACATTTAATGCAAGAAATGGGAATAACGGCATTAGAGTTGCCGAGACTAATAGTGGGATGATTAATTCAGTTGGTTTAGAAAACGAAGGGATTGATAAATTTATAAACACCTCCCTTGAAAAAATGAGTAACAAACTTACTTCACCGATTATTATCAATATTAGTGGAAGCAAACTAGAAGATTATGTTGCATGTGTTCAAAAGGTTGATAAATGCACTTCAATTGCTGCAATTGAATTAAATATTTCATGCCCTAATGTAAAAGAAGGTGGAATGGCCTTTGGTGCTGATTTTAAATCAGCAGCAACCATTACTGCAGCAGTTAGAGCTGCAACAACAAAACCATTGATTGTTAAATTAACACCCAATGTGACGGATATTGTAAAGATTGCTTTAGCGGTGGAAGAAGCTGGTGCTGACGCTATTAGTTTAATTAATACAGTTTTAGCAATGAAAATAGATATTAAAAAACAAAAACCTATGTTAGGTAATATTACAGGTGGCTTAAGTGGTCCTGCAATTAAACCGATTGCCATTAGAATGATTTATCAAGCAAGTCAGAAAATTAGCATTCCGATTTTTGGAATTGGTGGATGTAGTAACCTTGAAGATGTTATTGAGTTCATGATGGCTGGAGCTTCTTTTGTTCAAATCGGTACTGCTTTATTTAATAATCCGAATGTTATTTTAGAAATTACATCAGGGTTAATAAGTTATTGTAATGAACATAATATTAATAATATAAATGAATTAGTAGGATTAGCTCATAATGATAATGGTATAGGATATCGCGAAAGGATGAAACAACATGAGTCTAAGTAAAATTATAGTAGCGTTAGATTATGATAATGAAATTGATGCACTTAAACTTGTTGATCTTTTAGATAAAAGGATTGAAATTTATAAAGTAGGTTTAGAGTTGTTTTTAAATAGCGGTGGAAAAATTATTGATGCTCTACATCAGCGAGACAAAAAAATATTTTTAGACCTTAAGTTTCACGATATTCCAAACACAGTCTTGCAAGCATGTTCATTTGCATTCAAACAGGAAGTAGCTTTTGTTGACGTACATATCGCTGGTGGTATGAAGATGATGCAACAAATAGTTTGTTTAAGAGACAAACTAAAAAGTAAAACAAAGATAATAGGCATTACAATTTTAACTAGTTTTGATGAAAAAAGTATTCAGGATGTTTTTAATAATAATTTATCAATTTTAGAAAATACTGAGAAATTGGCACAATTAGCTTATCAATCAAAAATTGATGGTGTGGTTTGTTCAGCTTTCGAGGCTACTAATATTAAGAATATCACTAGTTCTAAATTTATCACTATATGTCCTGGAATTCGGTTGAAAAACAATCAATGTAATGACCAAATACGAATAATGTCACCATTACAGGCATTGCAACATAAAGCTGATTATCTTGTAATTGGTCGACCGATTAATAAAGCACAAAATCCATTAGATGTACTTGATCAAATTGAACACGAGATTAATTATGAAAATTAAATTAATAAATGGGTTAGATATTAATATGCAACCAATCAATATTTTAATTGAGGATACTAAAATCATGGTTGTTTCAAGCGAATTAATATTACTTAAAACTGATAAAACAATTGACTTGGATAATAATCTAATAATGCCTGGAATCATTGACTGTCACACGCATATGCGAGATCGTCTTCTATGCTATAAAGAGGATTATGCTACTGGTTCACAAGCTTGTGCGCATGGGGGAATTACCACATTCATCGATATGCCCAACACTAAACCTTACACAATTACAAATGATGAATTAACTCTTAAAAAATTTGTAGCAAAAGCTTTATCAATAGTAAATTATGGATTTTACTTTGGCTCAACCGATGATGCTAAACTTGATGAAATCAAACGAGCATCAAAAAAAACACTAGCAACTAAAATTTTTATGAATGATTCAACAGGTAAAATGAAAATTACTGATACCAAACGCTTGCAAGGAATTATTGACAATTCCCAGCGTATCTTATTTCATGCATCTGGAGATGTGATAGATTTAATTTTTAAGTGTGATATTAGCAAAGAGAAACTTTTATACTTTTGTCACGTTGCTAACCAAGCTGATTTTGTGAAAATTACGAATTATAAAAAGCAAGGTTATAACATCATAATGGAAGTGACACCACACCATTTATTACTGAATGACACGATGATGGATAATCAAATTAATGAAAAATTATTGCAAGTCAAACCTCCCTTAGCTTCAACTAAGGATAATGAATTCTTAATTGAAATGTTAAACAAGGGATTTCTTGACCTAGTTGGAACTGACCATGCCCCGCATTTACTAAAGGAGAAAGAAACCCAAATTACTTACGGGTTTCCTGGCGTTGAAACATCACTAATTTTGATGCTAGAATTAGTTTATCAAAAAAAATTAACTTTAAAGATGATTCAAACTTTAATGGCAGAACATCCAGCTGAAATTTTTAAATTAAATTCTAAGGGTAAGATTGCAAAGGATTATGATGCAGATTTAGTTGTGGTAGATTTACACCGCCCACAAATTATCAAAGGACTTAATAACTATAGCAAGGCTAAATGAACACCCTTTGAGGGAATGCAAGTTCATAGTACCGTTCTCCAAACTTATGTTAGAGGTCAATTAGTATTTGATGTAGATAAGGGAATTATTAAAAATAGTAAAAAAGCTAGTAAGGAAATTAATTATGAATAAAAAAGAAATTATCGCCAAACATTTGTTAGAAACTTACGCAGTACAACTAAATGTTAGCAAACCGTTCACTTTTGTATCAGGGATTAAATCACCGATTTATTGTGACAACCGAATTTTAATTGGAAATACAATTGCTCGGGAAGCAATTGTTCAACAAATGATTGATATGATTGATGCTAATGACTTTGATGTGATTGTTGGTACAGCTACTGCAGGGATTCCTTGGGCTAGCTTTATTGCACAACGACTTAACAAACCTATGAGTTATGTTAGAAGTAAACCTAAATCATATGGAGCTAGCAAACAAATCGAGGGAGCAGCTGTCAATAAGCAAAGAGTAATTTTAATTGAAGATTTGATTTCAACTGGAAATTCATCTTTAAATGCCATCAAAGTGTTACAAACAGCTGGAGCTATAGTACATAATGTTTATGCCATTTTTACTTACAATTTTAAAATCGCATTAGAAAATTTTAAAGAAGCTGATATTATTCTTCACAATTTATCAGATTTTGAAGCACTAATTAGTGTGGCTAGTAAAGAAAAATATTTATCTAATGAGGACGCTAAAGAGGCGTTACTTTGAAATAAAGATCCTAAAAAATGGGGTTTATAAAATACTTTATTATCAATAAAAAGATATAAATTAAAAAATAATAAAAATTAAATTATATTATTACGAATTGAACGAGCTTCAATATTCGTAATATTTTTTTAAATATGAATGCTTGACGTTAATTATTATTATAGAAATATATTAAGTTATTTTGTCCTATCAAGATATAAATATCTAATGTAAAAGGTAATTTAAATTATGAAGAAATCAAACAAAATAATAATTAGTTTAATATCAATTATCCTCCTTGTTAGTACAGTTGGAATTGTTACATATTATTCTATTAATTCTAAAAATAGTACCGTTCATACATCAAGTAATGTTTTAACCACAACACTGTCTGTGACTGATAATTCAAAATTATCGATTAAAGATATTGATGTAGGTAGTGCAGATGGTGAACTAATATCATTTGACCCTGATACTACTAATCAAGAAATTCATTCTTATGACATCTTAATCGATGGAGGTAACTATAAGTCAGAAAGTAATAAAGCAAAAGAAATATACTCATTTAATTACGATGATAAATTAAAAAATGTATTAGATAAAGATGTTAAAGACCATCAAATTGAAACAATTATTGCAACTCATACGCATGCTGATCATATTGGTCAAATAAAGCAAACAATTGATGACTTCGCTTTTAATTTAACAGCAAATAATGATAATGTTAATCCTTATTTGAAAACTACGCAAATCTTTATGAATAAGAATGATCAACCTAAAAAACCATCTCTTACATATACTGAACTTATAAGTGAAATTGAGGCATTTGGACTAGTTATTTATGATAGTGTCCCTCTAGCTAGTAACAATTACCATATTATTGATTTCGTAAACGGTACAATTCCATGGGGTTTTTTAAGTATATTAGCACCATCAAATACTGAAGATTATAGAAACGATGATCCCAATGGGAATAGTATTAATAATTTATTAATTTATGGTGATATTAGTGATTCACATAATCAAAATAGTCAATTTACAATGCTATTTACAGGAGATAGTGAAGGCAAGCAAACAAATAACAAGGATAATACGCAACAAAACGATATTGATCAATTAAAAAAATATCAGCCTAATGTTATTAATCATTTAGATATTTTAAAAGCTCCACATCATGGAAGCGTTACGAATGATAGTAATAATATAAACTGATTAGAAACTTTGAATCCCCACTATATTATTGTGAGTGAAAATAATAATAAATTATTTAATGGGACACCTACCTTTACAAAAGGTTCTTACAACCATTTCAGTAGAGCTTTAGAGAGTAATGGAAATACTTTAAACAATTTATTAGTAACTCAAAACATAGGTGATGTACTTATTACAATCGAGGGTTTATCAACTATTTTTAATGAAGCAAATTTAACTTTTATCAACCGCAATCAACAATATCAAAATGCTTATTTAACAATAAATAAATATTCTACTAACCAATTAAATTCTAAAGATTTTGCTGGATTAAGGATTTAATAAATTGATTAAATAAAAATAAATTTTATATGAGAAGCTAATGCATAACTAGTAAATATATATGATTAATAATAATAAAATAATCGGAGCAGTCTCTTCGTTAATAGATTTTGGATACCTGAATAGTATTATTTTTTGATTTTACGCTATGAAATATAATTGCGTTGCATTAGACAACTATTATTTTTTTTCATCTAAATTATAATTAAAGAATGTAAATTAATATTTTTATATTTTTTCTATATAAAATAATAGTATAGGGGATTGAGATTCAATATAAAATTGTACGTACTAGATCATGTAATACTATGATTGATACATTGAATTAATAAGCTATTCGTTATCAAAATTAAGGAGGCACTAATATGGAAACAAAAAAAGACACTATTAACCTCTCAAAAAGCAAAAATGAAGAGTTTGTAAGATTTAGCATTAACAATAATAACTATCAAATAAACTCCCTTGATCCTGATCAAATAGAGATTGATATTAACCAAACAATTAAAGAATTCCCGTATAAAAATAATGATAAAATAATAACTAAAATTCAATGTAATACTATTAATAAAATTGACTTATCAAATTGTAATCTTTATAAAGTACCAGAGCAAGTATTTGAAATAGAAGCTGATAAAATATTTGTATTGAAGTTGAGTCACAATCAATTACATGCTATCCCATTAGATATTAGTCGATTTACAAATCTGACAGACTTTGATATCTCATATAATAATTTATCCTATATCCCAAATGAAATTAAGAATTGCGTTAGTTTAAGAAATGTAAGATTAGATCATAATAAATTAAACGAGTTAACTAGAGCGATTAAACACTTACCAATTCAAGTTCTCACTTTGGCTAATAATAATATTAAAATAATACCTTTGTGATTATATTATGCACAATTTCGCGGGCGAATTAGAGTAGATATGTTTATCAAAGCATAATTATATAAAAATTAATTAAATGTTAAACATGCTTATGTTTACTTTTATTGATGTGATGTTTCATTTTTTTGTTAAATAATAGTAGTAAGTATTCACCATTTTAAATAAATAATTATGTTAATTTAGTATAATTACTATAAAATAGAATTATTAAATTTACGAGGTTATATGAAACAAAAGTTCTACATTTCAACACCAATTTATTATCCATCAGGAAAGCCTCATATTGGACACGCTTACACAACTATAATTGCGGATGTTTTGGCTCGTTACAAACGTAACTTAGATTACGATGTTTTTTTTATTACAGGAACAGATGAACATGGTCAAAAAATTGAAACAAAAGCAGCTGAAGCAAAAGTTACCCCACAACAACTAGTGGATGCTAATTCTAAAATTTTTAAAGACCTGTGAACAGCCTTAGGCATTAACTATGACAAGTTCATAAGAACAACGGATAGAGATCATGAAGCAACCGTTCAAAAAGTTTTCACAAGACTAATTAAAGAAAACGAATTATATCTAGGTGCATGGTCAGGTTTATATTGCATTAGTTGTGAAGAAAATTATACAGAAACTCAAGCTGTTAAAAATGAAGACAAAAGTTATTCTTGTACTCAAGGACATAAATTAATTCTTAAATCAGAAGAATCATATTTTTATCGTATGAGCAAACATGCCGATTGATTACTTAAGTATTATAATGACAACCCTGATTTTATTTTTCCAAGTAATCGTGTTAAGGAATTAATTAACAATTTTATTGCCACAGGATTAGAAGATTTATCTGTTTCAAGAACATCATTTACATGAGGTGTTAAACTTTTAGAAAACAAGAAACACGTTGCTTATGTATGAATCGATGCTTTACTAAATTATATTTCAGGGTTAGGCTATTTAACTAACGATGATAGTAAATTTCAATATTTTTGACAAGATGATAAAACAGAAATTGTTCATTTATTATCTAAAGAAATAACCCGTTTCCATTGTATTTACTGACCGATAATGTTAAACACATTAAATCTAAGACAGCCATCTAAAATTTTAAGCCATGGTTGGATTGTTACTAAAGAAGGCAAAATGTCAAAGTCGAAGGGTAATGTGTTAGATCCTTTCTATTTTATTGAAAAATATGGTCGAGACAGTTTTCGTTATTTTTTAATTAAAGAACTTGTAATGACTAATGACAGTGTTTTTAGTGAACAATTGTTAATCGATACATTTAATGCTGATTTGGCAAATAACTATGGAAACATGATTAGCCGAACAATTGGTATGTTAAAGAAATACAATAATAATATCGTTCCGACTTATGCTGAACACCCATCAAAGATGGCACAGGAATTAAATACAATAATTAAGAACACTGTACAACAATGTCTTAAAGATCTACAAAATTATCAAACCGATAAGATTATGGTGAGTATTCAAAAGTTAATTAATTGTGCAAATAAATATATTGAAGATTTAAAACCTTGAGAATTATTTAAGAAAAATCAAACTGATGAAATTAATTTAATGTTAAACCAATTAATTAAGGTTATTGAGGTTGCTACATATTTCTTCCAACCAGTTTTAATTGATGGTACTAAAGCCGCAATGCAACAATTAGCTTTTAAAAAGATAACAATTGAAGGGTTAAATGATAATAACCATCAAGCTGGTGTTAATGTTAATCAATCTGTCCCGATTTATGAGAGAATAAAATAATGAATCCTAAAATATTATTAATTGATCAAGGCTCACGTAGTCTTAAAGCATTAAAATTAGAGCTTGTTGAAGCAGGTTTTATTTTAGAGTCGGAAAGTGATCAAACTAAATGTTTAAAATTAATTAGAAATGGTCATTACAATATCATTATGATTGAACACACACAAAGCGGTGAGGAAACATACAACTTTATTAGAGATATTAGGAAATACTCTGATATTGTTCATATCATCATATATTCAAGTAATATAGACAACAAAGTCGAGCAAGCTATACATTCTTATAAAGCAGGAGCTGATGATTTTATTATGAAACCATTAGAGCCAAAAATTCTAAAAGCTAAGATTCAATCTATTATGAATAAATATGATATTTTTAATAGTAAGAACTTTAATAATATTGTTAATTTTGGCGATATTATTGTTGATCGAGATTCCAATACTGTCTACCTCAATCATAAAATTATTGATACCACTAGAATGGAGTATAAGGTTTTACGGGTCTTGATGCGTTCAGGTAATAAGATAATTACTAAATTAAGCATTCTAGAAGAAGTATGACATCATTCAAATATTAATTCTAAAAGTTTAGAAGTAGTTATATCAAGTTTGAAGCAAAAACTAGGTAATGACTACATTTTAACAATTAGAGGTAAAGGTTATATGCTAGTTAGTGATATAGATAATTAAACATGATTTAAAATTATCAAAAGGTGAGAAATTAATAGTTAATTTAAAATTAACAAAGGTTAAGATAATTTTTACTTTATAAGTTAAATATGTCAATTTATAAAATAATGAGTGCTATACTAATTACATAATCGGAGGGATGTTATGAAACGCTTTAGGTTTGTCAAACTTAATATGAAAAAAATAAGTTATGGCGTTGGTTCATTAGGAATCATAGCTATTCTTATTGGCACGTCTGTTGATTGATCTAACACGAGTATGATTTTTGCTATCGGATCATCATCCGTTTATCCTCTAATGGTTGAAATGTCAGACGCATATAAGGATGCGGATGTGACTGTTTCATCCGGTGGTTCGAGCACTGGCGTTGAAAAAATTAAAAATAATTTAACTAATTTAGGTAACGCAAGTCGTTCGCCTAACATTGATGAAGCCGGCGAACCTAGTCATCCTGTTACAGGATGGAATGATAATAAACTTAAAACCGTCACTATTGGGTGAGATGGGATTGCCGTTGTTTATAAACCAGCTAATAAAAATGACCAATTAATTATTAATAATGACAATATCGACGAAATTTATAGAGCATTTGCTGGTACTAAGAAAATCTCAATGAGAGATTTATATGTTCCTAGTATGGCGAAAACGGCGCCAAATTGAAAGTCTAATGAGCAAGAATCAATTATCCCTTTTGCTAGAACCGGCGGGGCCATGGTTTCGGGAACAGCTGAAGCTTTTCTTAAAAGCAGTGGATTAGATACTTCTAATTTGGACGCTAAAACAAAAAGTATATTAAGTGGAACCGATAACTACGGAGCTTATGTTAAACAAGTTCCAGAAGCTAATACTCAAGCTTGGGGCCAATTTGATGCAGCTGGCGATGATGGTTCAATGATTTATTTATCTGCTGGTTTTGTTAAAAATAATTATCACGATATAACTAAAGCCGGGTATAGTATAGCGATGTATCAAGGACAAGATAAAAAAGATAAACCTACACTTCCATTCGACCCAGTCACAAATGAAATGTATGTTGCGAATGACAAGCCTGATCATAGCTACGATTGGTTTCGTCCGTTTAATACAATTTTAAGTATGAACTCAAAACAAGATGTAAAAGATTTTGTATCTTGAATGATAGACTATAAATTTGATAAAACAACTAAAGAACCAAAAAATATTCAGGCCCACATAATGGATAAAATGGGTGTTGTCCCATTGAGTGATTTGCAAAAAGAATCTATGTACGGTGTTAAAAATAGCAACAAACATTGTTTTTGAGTTTGTGATTATGATTTAATTAACCAAGATCCTAATAGAATTGCTGTAAAACACTTATATGGTGCATATAATAAGCCTGCTTTGAGTGAGGTTAAATAACCATGGTCAGCAAGCAACAAGAAATTATTGGAAGTAAAATTAAAAGCGATAATATTTGACGTTATATTTCAATGAGTATGTCGTGATTATTCGCAATTATTTTTCTTTGTTTGATTGGTTTTATTATTGCTTCAGCCGTTCCAGGTTTTAAAGCCTATGGAATTAATAATATTTTATTTTCATTAAAGTTTAATTTAAACTCAAAAGATAATGTTCAAGCATCTGTGTGATTACCTTTAGCTATGACACTTCTGGTTAGTTTTGGGGCAATTATAATTGCCGCTCCTATTGGTGTTAAAACAGCGACATTTATTAAGTTTAGAATAAGTAAAAAATACCGCCGTAAGGTACGTATTGTTGTTGAAACATTAGCTGGTATACCTTCAGTTGTTTTTGGTTTATTTGCTTCTGTTTCGTTAGGTTGGGTAATTCAAAATGTTTTCCATCTAAATAGTCAATACAATGTTTTTACCGCTTTTGTAATGCTGGCATTTATGATATTGCCGACAATCGTTAGTTTGACGCTTAATACATATGAAGGAATTAGTGAAAATCTTTTATCTAATCCCATTGCTTTAGGTAATTCTCGGACAAGATCCATATATAAGGTTTATAAAAAACAAGCTAAGTCAGGAATTGTAGTGGCAATTATTATTGCAACCGGCCGGGCAATTGGAGAAACAATGGCAATTTCTATGATTCTAGGAAGTCAGGGTTATGATAGTGTTATTAATAGCGGTTTCTTAAATGTATTACAATCAGGTTTAATGCCTTTAGGAGCTGTTATTGCAAACAACATGTTTAGTGAAAACGGAGGCGCAGCACAACGAGGTGTGTTATACGCTTTTGGAATATTACTATTTGTTATTATTATGATTTTAAATGGTGTTGTAGCATACACTACTAAAGCTAAGAAAAAGTCAAAGTATAAATGATGAAATAACATTGAATTATTTCTCTCTTACGCCATTACATTTATACCATATCATCTCGGGGTGCTCTTTGAAAGTGTGACATATCGTTCTCCGATTAAAGTGAACGGTGACGATATTAGTAACGTTTCAATATACGTTTCCACTAGAATTCAAAAAAACAAATTTAGAAATATCTATAGTTACTATAAATGATTTTGAGAAATAGTGAGTATTACTATTACGTTAGGTTTTCTAATTTGGATTATATTAGATATTGTCGGAATGGGAGGATATGCTATTGCAAATGGTAATACCACAATCTTCGAATACAGCAAGGATACAACTGGACAGGCAACCATTAATACTATTTTAATAATTCTGGTGGCGCTTGTAATTGGATTGCCAATTGCTTTGTTGGCTGCTATTTATTTAAATGAATACTCAAAGGAAAATAAAGTTAAAAAAACTATTCTATTTTTCATCGATTCATTAGGAGCAACCCCATCAATTTTGTTTGGGATGTTTGGATTAGCTTTTTTTATTGAAACATTAGGTTTATCATCAGGTGGGTCGCAGGGTAAATCGTTAATTGCTGGGGCCTTCACAATTTTATTAGTTATTCTTCCATCTTTTATCCGTTCGATTCAACAAGCGTTAGTGACCGTTCCGATGGAAGCGCGACATAATTCATATGGACTAGGCGCTAGTAAATGAGAAACGATCCGCAAAATTGTTTTACCTAATGCTTCTAGAGGAATTATAACTGCTATTATTTTGAGCATTGGTCGTATTCTTGCAGAAACAGCACCACTTTATTTAACGGCAGGTTTAAGTTCTTCTGCCCATATTGCATTAAATAATCCAGGGCAAACCTTAACCACTAGAATATATGCGCAACTAACATCACCCGTCTTAAGTGATGGAACAAATATTATGTATGAGGCTGCTTTAGTAACTATCATTTTTGTTTTCGTTATAATAATTGTAGGGCATGCTATTCTGCCACTGTATTATGAAATGAAACAAGAATTTAAAACCCGTTGGCTTTTATATCAGAATGCTAATAAATATAAAAGACAATTTGATTTTACTTTGTATGAAAACCAAATCATTAACGATAAATTATATTTAACTTTTGATCAAGCAAAATTCTTAAAACTTAACCCTAAAAAACAAAAAGTGTTAAAATATCATAGTCATTACGGATTTACTTTTAAATTAATCAAAATCCGTTACATTACAGATAAAGACATGAAAAATATGAAAAAGAAATATAGTCATTAGAAGGGAGCCTACAATGATTGAAGATAAATTAGTAAATAATATAGATGATGTCGAAGATGGTAACGATATTGAATTACCTAGTTTTAATGAGCCCCAAACAGGTGAAGCTGCCCATCCATTGTCAATGCACGAATTGCAAAACAAAGCAGTAGATCTACATATTAAAAATCGCAATTATAAAATTGGTGTTAAAGTACCCAAGATCAAATCCAAGCATGCAATTAATCCGACTAAGGTAATTGATATTACCAACCGTAACGATAAGAGTGATGCTAATAGAATAAGGGTTATTAATAAGAAAATTAATACGCTTTCTATTATTAAACGAAAACTTTATATTTTACGTCTTACCGATGAAGATAAAAAAATAATGCACAATCATAATATAAAACGTAAAGAAGTTATTGAAGCTAAAAAACCACATTTTGATAAACAACATATTTTTGAAATTGAAAATTTCAGTTTGTGATATTTGAATGGGAAAAAACAAGCCTTATCAGATCTTAATACATCCATTCAAAAGCAACAGGTAACTGCGTTTATAGGCCCAAGTGGATGTGGTAAATCAACTTTTTTAAGAATGTTAAATAGGATGAATGATTTAATTCCAAATGTTATTACTGAAGGTGATATTTGATTTAAAGGCATCCATTTAAGTTCCAAGAAATTAAGTACATTAGAACTACGCACGAGAGTTGGTTTAGTATTTCAAAAGGCTACACCATTTGAAATGAGTATTTATGAAAATGTGGCTTATGGTCCTAAATCACATGGTATTAAGGATAAGAAGGCACTAGATGCAATTGTTGAAAAAGCTCTAATTGATGCTGCATTGTGAGATGAAGTCAATGACGACCTAGATCGAATGGGCACTGATTTAAGTGGGGGTCAACAACAGCGATTATGCATTGCTAGAACAATCGCACTAGAACCTGAAGTTATTCTAATGGATGAACCAACGTCAGCACTTGATCCGATTGCTACTAATAAAATTGAAAGATTGATTAAGAAATTATGTGAAAAATATACAATTGTAATTGTAACCCACTCAATGGCTCAAGCACAACGGATTAGCGATCACACCATCTTCTTCTATGAAGGACGTATTATTGAAGAAGGGCCAACCAAGCAAATATTTACAAGACCACAAAAAAAACGTACCAGAGATTACATCTCAGGTAGAATAGGATAGGAATAAATTATGGCAACAAATTATAGTATGTTAAAGGAATCAGAAGCAGAGTTGATGAAAAATTTCAATAATTATTTTAAATCATCAATTGATATTTTTGATAAACTTTATAAGGGAACAATGACTAATAAAAAAATTAGTGATACCTTAATGAACGAAATTCATGAGTTAGAAAAAGGTAGTGATATTCGATATACAGATTTAAAGGCAGATTGTATTTGAATTATTCAAAAGGATCAACCAAGTGCAAGTCACCTTCGTTTTATCGTTGCTATTATTACTAGTTTAAAAGATATCGAAAGAATGTTTGACCACGCTTATAGTATGGCTAAATTCATCATCAAATATAAAGCTGATCGAAAAATTGTAAATTTCATTAAACCGCTTTGTCTAAAATCATTAGAATGTAAAAACGAAATTTATAAATTATTCACAACACGTAACGCTGGCGAAGCACGATCAGAGGTTGAAAAAATTCAAATGAAATTTTATCGTGAGTATAAGAAAAGCATTATAGATGCAATCACTTTAATCAAAAGTAATTCTACAAGTGAAAATGATTCAAGTGGACTAATTATAGTTTTAAAAAATATTGAAAGAGACATTGATCATTGTGATAATGTTGTAAGTAATTTTAGTTACATTAACCGTTAGTTAAAATAATCAAAATAGAATGATAAATAAATCTTCCATTTTGGTTATTTTTAATATTTTACTTGAATCATAAAAATAACACTTGTATATCACAATGTTAGTTAATAATTATCTATTTTTTTATTATGTTTAAACAAACGAAAAACAAGTTTTTTAGTTTTTATAATTTTATAATAAGGTATTGAAGTAATCTTGTTATAAGGAGTAATTATGAAGCACACACGAGCATATAAATTAGCGGATAGTTCCAAATTAAATATTACAGATAACCAAAAAGCGGCTCTACTTAAAATCAAATCTCTTGTTAAAAAATTAAATAGCCATGACTCTCTAGATGGTGAAATTAATTATGATCTATATTTATTGGTTTTAAATGAATTAGTTGAACAAGCGGGTTACGACATTGCTTATGCGGGGCCGCGTAATGCAATTCCAAACGATGTAGAAGATTGTGAAATCATTATTGATCCTTACCGTAGTGATGATAAATGTTTTCTTCAAAAGGCTAAAAACTAAAAAAGAATCTTGTGTTCAAAGCACGCGGATGCTTTTTTTTACATCTTACAATAATTCATATTATTATCCATACTATTTAACTTATCGTTTATAATTGATAGGAGGTGAATTATGAAAGAAGGGTATCAAATCAAATTAAGTCTTACTCCTTATGTAAAGCCTAATGCTTTTTCCTTTAAAGCGAAATTAACTAAATTTTATTTAGAGGAAGAAGTCGTGACAAGACCAAGTCGTAATGGTATCAGCATAGGTTCAAACGGGAACATGCGATTTTATCATATGATAGCTTCAAGTACTACCAAAATTCATCAACGGCATGAAATAATGTTTGATGAGGGGAAAATCCGTTGTGATACTAATAATGCTGTAAATAAGTTATTTAATTTACTTAAAGTCAGAGGTTTTATTGATTTGTTTTTTGAATTTTTTGACGAACTTAACAATGAAACAATTATTCATGGTTTAAATTTAATTACACCAGATTGACTAAAATTAATAAATGAGTTTCAAGGTGAATATCTCCAAACAAAATTTTTAAAGAATAAAATTATGAAAATTCAAAAAAAGATAAGTGAGGAGCATGAACTAATCGAAGATTTAACATCAGATTCAGAAAATTCAGAAATGAAGATTTTGGAATTACATCAACATCATAGTTCGTGATCAAAACACAGATTATTAAAATTACAAACAAACCAACAAAATAATCAATTGGAATTAGACAATAACAAATCACAATATGAAGCAAATAAAAAAGAATATGTTAATCTTAAAAGTGAAATAGAAGAATTAGCTAATAATATTTTGAAATTAAAGACAAAAATTGAACAAGATGAATACGCTAATTTATTGCTTAGTTCAGCAGATCAAAAAAGGGGATAACAATGAATGTTAAAACATATATAAGTAAGCCATGCAGCTTAAACTGGCGCCAAACAGTTAACGAGCGCTTTAATAAAATGAAAACCGATTTACACTATGATTATCCAAATTGATTCCAAGAAAAAAAGTTAGATCCATGCGAACACGCTCCTTTTGTTGGTAATTTGATATTTCATTTAATTCGAATTTATCAGGATGCTTCTTTATTGACCACAAATGATTGAATAGGTTTGGCATACAAAGCTGCTGAAGAATCAATTACAAAAAATATGGGAGCTTCAGTAGATAGCATAACTTTTCCACCGATTAGCGAAATTGAAACAATTATTGAAAACTCTAATGTAATAGATCATATCAATGATTTTGGTTTAGTTCATAATGAAGCTAAGTGAATTACTGATGGAAAAATTAAAATCGTTTTAAACAAAGCACCAATTATTGATGAAGCAAAATATGACATCATTATCGGTAATACAATTTATCTAATCAACAATAGTTCAACTTTAACTTTTAAAAAGAATTATCTTTATGAACTATTAATTGATTATTTCTTGTTAGTTAAGAATAAACATCCACAAGCATCCGAAATTAAGTACGTCGGAGTTTATAACCCTTTCTTTAACCAGGAATTTCGGATTGATATAGTTAAACTATATGGCGATGAAAACCGTTTAAAACTTGCTTTAAACACTTTCTACGATGAACTTTTCATTCCCGCTGATATGGATCGTGATAGTTATCTTGAAGAATTAGCTAAACCAATTGCTAAAACTAATGAAGAAGGTTTGCAGGATAACCTTGATGGGTTTTTAATATTAGCAACTAAACTAGCTAAAGCGCAACCGCCTTTACAAGAAACCATCTTTGAAGAATTGAAAGTTTTAAAACGCGAAATCAATCAAAACATTAGTCGTATTTTAACTATTAAGAAAATTCGTATTAAGCAAATGGATGTTGGTGTTAGTTTATATAAAACCAGAATCGATCATGAAATTTATTTATTAAACAAAGAAGCTGGTACAACTTTATGTATGAATAATATTATAAGTCATATCGAAGTAATGAAACAAGGAATAATAAAAGATCAACCAATTACTGAAATTGTTCAATTAAAACATGAATTATTTTATTATTTTAAAAAAATGCGAACCTTCCGTAATAAAGTAAAATAGTTTATAAAAACCATCTCAACTAACAATTAATGTTGTTAGTTGAGATGGTTTTTTATTTTATTATTTAAATGTTACATTTTGATAATAACAACTATTAACAAGTGCTAAATCAGCTCCTAGAAATTTACTATTTCAACCGCTATCAGCATTATGGTATTGATCATAATATGTGTTGTTACTTAGATATATACCATGTCTTTCTTGTTTATAACCTAAAGCAATTGGAGTACCATTTTCCTTAGAAGTTAATTTATGATAAGTTTCGTAATTACAACCAAAGTCAATATCAAAAAACATTAAATCTTGTTTCAAATCAATTGCTAAATGATTGATTATATAATGATAGTTTGATCTAGTAACACCACCGTGTAAAGTTGAATCAGTTCAAGATAGAGCATCTAAATAAAATGAATGTTGAAAATCTTGTAATAAATAATCCGTGTAATTATTTAAACTAGCTAATGCTTCTGAATGATTCATAGTTTGTTTTAAAAGTGGTTTAACTGCTTTTGTCACGGTTTCTTTTTTAGTGGTAACAGGATGATTTTCACTTACAATTACGATCGGTTTTCTAAACCCATCGAATTGAAGATTAACTTGTTTAGTATATTTATTATTGTAATAAATTTCTGTATTAAATTTAACATTGATTTTAATAGTACCAGCATCTAGATTAACATCCTTGGTAATAGTTGGTAATCCATTAGCCTTTATATAAGAATCATCAATGCTTAATCAATTCATAATATATTGATCATCAAAAGTTGCATCATTAGCTAGCTTTTGATGATCTTGTTCACTTGGGCTTTTGATATTAAAAACACTAGATTCTAATGTTTGTTTCGTGCTAGTACCATATACAACACCTAAAGAACTAGCAGTTACAATGGTGGCAACACTAGCAAAAGAAATTAAACCTATTATTAGTTGTTTTTTTGTTATGTGTTTAATTAGATTAGAGGTGGAATTATTACCTTTATTATTACTTAAATTATTCTTATTATTTGTTTTAGTATAGCTTGATTGTTTTTTCATCTTAGTAACCGACCCCTCTTTCTAAAAAGTTAAATCATTATATACCGGTAACAATTATAAGTCAATTAATTGGATGCTATATTAATGATAATTCCTTAAATAATTGGGTTAATTAGACTTGAATTTAACAATAAATAATTTAATAATAATAAAAATTAAGTCAGGTTTTATCAATCAAATGTCATGAAAATCAAATATTTAAGTATTTTTTTCTCTATATTACTATAGTAATATCAATAATATATACATTATAAAAATTTAATTTTATTATGCTAAAATATAATTGTGGATAGGAGATCAAGATGCAATATGATAATCATACTGACATGCTTGATATGGTTGAAACAAGAAAATTAGAAGTAAGTCAAGTAAACGTATTTGACTACCAAACTAATCTTCATGGTGCCTATCAAACCACCCAACAATCACAAGAAAGCAAGCAAGAAAAAAGTAATGTTAATTGATATCTACTTTTATTCTTATGTTTGTTATTCGGATTGTTTGGTGTGCATCGTTTTTATTTAAAAAAACGAGACACAGCGCAATGGCAATTAGCAACGCTTGGCGGATTAGGAGTTTGATGACTTTTAGATTTGTTGAGTATTGTAAGTGGCATTATGGTGGACAATAATGGAAAATGCATTCAACCATAAAAAGAATAAATGTCAAATCCAACTAATCAATTGGTTAGGGTTGAGAATAAATAGCAAGTCTAAACCTAAATGAGTTAATCTTTAGTAAAAGGACTTGCTATTTATTTTGTAATTTTTCTATTTTACTATCCTTTAATCAAATATTAAAATGATTTGAAGTTTATAATTAAGTTAAGTAAGTGGGGACAATTATATGGATAAGACACAAACAGCATATGCTCAAGAATTAATAAAAACACTTGAAGCTGTTAGTAAAATAAATGCAGTTAATGATCCTGTGACATATCAAAAATATCAGGTTTTAATTAAACAACTTTTAAAGCAATCAGGTTTAGAAATTTCTGCAAGTAAAAATTGACAAGAGATGCCAGCTAAATATTTTA
Source organism: Ureaplasma sp. Hg1 (assembly GCA_021378535.1). Classification (GTDB taxonomy): domain Bacteria; phylum Bacillota_I; class Bacilli_A; order Mycoplasmatales; family Mycoplasmoidaceae; genus JAACJV01. The sequence continues at coordinate 40,834 of JAACJV010000006.1, forward strand.
ACCATATTGAAATTATTCATATTGAACCAGATGGCTCAAAAACTTTTAAACGACTTAAGAGTTAGGTTACATAACAAAATTTATTTCTTCTTAGCGAATTGCTAAGATTTTTTATTAGCTTTTCACTATCTTGTAATATAATAAAACCAACTATAGGGGGTTTTAATGACACCAATAATCTTTGGCCAAAAAATTGATAAATATCTTTTAGACCACCAAATTATTTTAAATAAACACCCTAAATTAAACTAGACCAGTAAATTATTATTAGATAAAAAGAATCTTTTTGATAACAAAAAATTTAGTGATGCCTTACAGCAAATTCATTTTAATGATTACTTTAGATATCATCAGGAAAACATATATTTTTCAAAAAATAGTAAATTAATTAAGTATGTATCAATTATTATTGCATAAATTTAAATTGCTATTTTTTATTTATCGTTACTTATAGTTAGATGTTGAGTACGAATTATTAAGAGTAATATTAAAAAAAAGGATGACTTCCTATATAATTAAACCAAGTATCTAAGGAGTAAATTATGCATAATCCAGCCAATATTAAAAATTTCGGTGAAATCAAACGCGCGGACGGTGACTACAATTCAATCATGGATCAAATCAACCGCAACTATAGTATGACAAAGTTTAAATATTATAATAACATGAATGTTGATGAAGCTTGAGAAATTTTAGTTGATGAATTAAAACAGTTTTATAAATTTAGAAAAGATTTAGAAGAAGGTAATGAATTCGGGGTACGTTACCCTGGGATTACCTTGAAGTTCAAAGTTGAAGAATTAAATTTAAAAAAACACTTTGTTACCTTTACTTGAAAAAATGAACAAGATTTTTATTGGACAACTTTTCAAATTAAACAATCAAATATTTTTAAAAAGAAAATTGCCTTTCGCTACACTGAAAGTATTTTAAGAGAATTAACAATTTGAGGGATGACATCATCAATTGGGTTATATTACTATAAAAAAGCCTATCACAAAACATTTAAATGATGACGCAAAAACCTAACTAACGCTTTCTTAAATCACAATCAAAAGCCGGTTAAATATCCAAAAATTATCAATGGCAATAAATACCTTGAAACAAGCACTAAAAAAACTAGCAGTCTAATCCGCTAGTTTTTTTTAGGCTAAAGGGACAACTAAGAGAATAATTCCGATAATAAATAAAAGGGCGCCAATCAGGAACGATACTTTTAAAGTAACATCGAATCAATGCATGTTTTTATTAAGCACAATACGTGATGCATTCCGCGCCAATCAAATAGCGCATGGCACTAAAAAAGAAATTGCAATTAATACAATAGCGGCAATTATCATTGGGTTGTCCATCGGTGGAACATCTGTTGAAATGTCATCTCCTAATAAAAAAGTTAAATGCATAATACTTGTAACCACAATAATTTTATCCCCCGAAATTGAATATTAATAT
>JAACJV010000007.1 GCA_021378535.1 Ureaplasma sp. Hg1
TATCATATAAAAGTACTAATGACACTATAAGGCAATGGTTACATAATAATTTAGACTTAGATAAATATAATAAACGATACAAATTTAAACCTGCTAAAAATGTAAACCATGAATAAAATATAAATTGAATAAATTTACAAAATAAACAAACTGAGCTGGCATTAGCCTAAAGGTTTGTTTATTTTTTTAATATTGTGTAGAAATCTCATTATTATCCAATTTACTAAAACAAGTAATAATATTACCTAATAAATTGGATAGATTATATTTACCTTATATTTTGCTTTATAATCAAACTAAATATAAAAATAGATAAGATATTTATACAAAAGGAATAAAGTAAAAATGAGTAAATTATATGAAGATGTAAATAAATTAAATAATGAATATGGTTCAGTAATTGCTACAATTTGTAAAGCAAGAAAGAATCAAATGTTCATCATTACAACAGCTGTTATAAACGAAGTAAAAAGTGCAAATTGGCAAAACAAGTTTTCCATTGAAAAAGATCGAATTTACAAGGTTGGTAGTGCTTGATTAAATTATTGTATGGTTCAAAATACTAATAAATCTAAAGCATTCAAATTTAACATTGATTTTTACTTTTTAGTTAAAGCCAAACCTAATGCAACTGATGTTGACTGCGTTGAAATTTCTAAACGAATCAAAACTATCATTAATGGTAAATTTAACGAAATGAAACCTTGTGAAATCTTAACGGGCACTAGCAAAAGAGCCGTTAGATTAAACTGCTCAGTTAAGAACGCTGATGGTAAAAATGTGATAGATTATTCAATTGATATTGGAGTGCATATTTTAAGGGGCAATAAAGAAGTCACTTATATTAATGATAACGATGATGTTGCTACTACTCCATTTGAATATAATGAAGAATTAACTTTTAATTATTGAGAACAAAAAATACCTTTGAATTTCAAGGACCCCTACCGTTGAGCACTTAAGACCTTGAAATATATTTATTATTACAATAATACAGGCAATGAAGAACTTGAAAGTGAAATGAACAAAGATAAATTCCTAAGTTTAGCTTATCAAATAACCACTAAAGTTATTAAAAATAGCCCGCATCTAGTAAATGATACTAAGGCCATGCGAACTAAAAGAAGAGCTATAGGTGATGAAATTAATAGAAAATTTGGAGCATTTAAAAATGCTAAATAATTCATTACTGAAAACTACAACCTTGCGATAGCATCTTATTTATATTATTGTTCAATTTGATTTTAATGAACCTATCACGTAGATTTTATTAATAATTAATTTTTTATTTTAATAAAATATAGTTTAAGATGGTTCAGATTGTGATGTACATTCATGATAACTTTTATCTTAATATTTAGATTTAGTTAACGTTATGAAAAATAAGCAATGTTGTGATGCAACATTGCTTACCTCGTTTTTGTTCTAATTAAAATACAAAAAAAGCGGGATTCATTTTGATATATATATTACAACTCTCGTAATTTTAGGTTCAAGTTATTTGTATTAGTCAAAGCACTTATTTAAATATTATTAAATCGATTAATAGACAAATTGATTTGTCTATTTTATAATGTTCAACTGTATTAAAAATTTTCAATATAATGTAAACATACGAATAAAGGTTCTAGCTAAAATTTTCACAATTTTAGCTAGAACCTTTATTTTTCATTAATAACTACTTGTTCGTTTATTATTCTTATTACTTGATTTGTTACTATCATAATACTTTTTGATGTAGTAATTCATCAACACATCTTTATTACAATTTTTAAATCCTGATAAATATAGTAATTCACCAAAAGTATAATTTAAAGGAGCTTTTGATGGTCAATGATATGTTGATCATATCTTAATCCAACTAATTATAGCAATAACAACCGAATGGAACATGTAAGTTAAAATCGGTACACATCAGAATGGAACTCCTTTAAATAAGTTGTAAAAGAAGTTGAAATCAGGATTAATATTATTATCGCTTTTAACATAATCATATTTGTTCAATCCTGAGGTGACAGAATTAATGTCTAAAGATGTCATCATGATAGCTACGTATGATAGAAAAACAGAGATAAATGTTAACATGATTAAAGCATCATAACGATTATATCTATCCTTATATAATAAAGCGTTTAATCCCACTGTCATAATAAATAAGTGGACAATTAATGTCATTGAATTATATGGAACTCCAGGTTCTTTGTTGCCAATTATTAAGTAGTCTACAGTTAATGTTGCATCACTAATTAAAATCTTTGAACCAAAGATAACCATAGCACCAGCATAAAATGCAAGTGGGGCGATATGTCCTAAGAACTTACGGCCGACTTTACTCATCATGGAAATGCTAACAACGACTGCTAACATTGGACAAAAATCTAATAACAACGATCAACTATAAGTTGTATTATATTGCATCGGGTTATCTGTTTTAGAATATGTATGATTGACTGCGTTTTCAATTGCTGGTAGTCAGCGAACGCCGAAATAACATGCTAGAAATATAACCGCAATAGAAACAACTATTGGAATAATTGGGATTCTATCTAATTTGATTTGCCCAGTATAGCTAGCAATTTTAAAGGCGAATGAGAATAACAATAAAACGATTGCTACCATTAATAATAGTACATTTGCTGGATTCATATAATCTCCTAATATAAATTATACTAAATAAACCATCAATCTAACCATAAATAAGTTGGTGATATATTAGATTTAAGATAAACAATGTCATTGTATCTGCCAAATGATAATCACACAATTGTTCTGTAATTGCAATACTTTTTATTCAAATGCCTTAAAAGAAACGCAGTAATCTGAAAATTACTCAAAATTTAATATTATTTCGTCATAATAATCGATATAAATAAAGTCATTATATTACATATAAATAATATAAAATATTGAAACTTTACATTAAAAATAATTAAATATTTTAAAAACGTTATAATAAGTATAAATATAAAAATTCTATAAAAATATTAGTTAATTTTTAGTTTAGGATATTAACTTTTATATAGTTATTTTAAAAGTTCTTTAAATAGTTTTAAAAATGGTTTTTTTAGTATAAGATTTCTATTACTAAGGAATAAGTTATAAAAGTATAGAAAGGTAATTATGGGACAAAATATTAAAAATCAAATTGTTGAATATCTTGTAGGTAAGTTTCAGAACGGTGATTATGACCAAGATGCCAAATTACCAAGTGAACATTTTTTGGCGAACAAATTTAATTGCTCAAGAAACACAGTGCAATTAGCCCTTCAAGCATTGAAATCAAGTTCAATTATCAAACCAATACAAGGTCAAGGAAGTTTTATTAATTTATGTCATTATCATCGATTTATATCTGCTCGTGAAAAACATCGAGCGCCACATGTAAAGTTTGAAGAAATAGGAGATAATGATTGAGAATTTTTAAAGAATCATTGAATTTATTATCGTAATGATAAATGTATTAAGAAAACATATTCAGACGAAAAAGGAATTAAAATTATTGTATTCTCATCACTATTAGTTAATGATCGATTAATCAAAGCAAAAACCTATCCTAAAATACCTTTAGGTAAATTTTTGTATAACGAAAACATTATTATTTTTGAAATCTTTAAAACTCAAAGAATAATAGCTAAGGATAAATCAAAATTCTGACCAAAAGAATTTGAGGATTACAATTTTTTAGTTTTTAAAAGTTCATTTATGTATGATAAAAATCACGATATAATTGAGGATTCATGTAGCATTATGATTTTAGAAGACTTTCGCGAATATCAATATATAAAGATATTTTAGAATAATTAAATTATTATAAAGTTGAGTGGTACACATGCTTTCAGATAATATAAATATTATAATAACGATAAGGTTTTACTATACAAGTAAGATCTCGACAAATTATAAATATTGATAATATTTAAAACCGGAGGATTGTTATGACAGCTCATAATTCAGCAAAAAAAGATGAAATAGCTAAAATTGTTATTATGCCAGGAGACCCTTTAAGAGCCAAATGGATTGCAGAAAATTTTTTAGATAACCCAAAACTAGTAAATGAAGTTAGGGGAATGTTAGCATACACAGGTGAATATAAAAATAAAAAAATCACTGTTATGGGCCATGGTATGGGTATCCCATCGATTGGAATATACAGTTACGAATTATTTTCAGATAGATTTTATGATGTTGATGCTATTATAAGAATCGGATCATGTGCATCTTGAGATGAAAATATTAAGTTAGGTGATGTTGTAGTAGTTAAAGAAGCTTATTCTAAATCTACATTCGCTGATATGGTAGGGGTTGAAACTAAAAACAATTTACTTTATCCAACAAAGAAATTATTAGACATTGTTTTAGAAACTGCTAAAAATAGAAAAATTAAAACTGTTTCTACTAGAGCATATAGTGGCGATACTTTTTACTCAAAAGATGGCTATAAAGAAAAGGTAAAATATTCAGGAGCAAAAGTTGCTGAAATGGAATCATTTGGGTTGTATGCTAATGCAATTACAACTAAAAAAGATGCTCTTTGTATTTTGACTGTAAGCGATAACTCGATAACTAGAGAAGCTATGAATCCGATTGACCGACAAACCACATTTAAAAACATGGTTACTCTAGCATTAGAATCAGCATTAACGTACTATAATAAATAATGAATATAGTTACAAACATTAAAAAAATAATAATAAGCACCTTTTCAGTAGGAATTATTGTAGCTGCTGTTTTAATCACCGCATTTTCTTCTAGTGGGGACAATAATGGCTTATTAAAATATTATATACCAGATCATACTGAAATATACAAAGGGTTAACAAATAATGATTTATGGTATGCAAAAGACGCTCCACACGCTGATAAGTACAATTATGGTGCTTATATTCAAACTAAGCAGCAAAGAGTCAGGGACGGCAGTTTTAATGAATCTATGCTAAATGGGACTATTAATTTTGCACAAGATGAAGGAATAGCTAAAGATAAAGGTACTCCGGCTTATAAAAAAGTCACCGATAGTAATAACAAACCTTTTTTTCCAGATAATGTCGAAGGCCCTAATAAAAACGGAGCTTCGGTTTATATTGCTGCGGATGATAAATTAAATAGTTTTGTAGGTCAATATGAGCAAGTTTCAAATGCTGGCTTTAAAATCGGAATATGTGGTGGCTTCCAACATATAAATCCAATTGAGACACTTCTTAGCGAGCCTAAATATAAGAATATGGGCTTCCTTTTAGAAGACACAACTTTAGAAAACCCTCATGTTGCAAGTGTTTTATTTAAGGCAGATCAATCAGGTTTTTTAGCTGGTATAGCGTCTTGTTTTTATTTGAAGGAATATTATAGTGACTATTCATCCGGTGGATTAAAGGCTGCAACATATGGTGGAAAACCATTTGATCCAGTCATTGCTTATATGGCAGGCTTCCAACAAGGAATTTGATACTATAACGATAATTATGCGAAGGAAGATAAATATAAAGTTTCATTTGTAGATTTAGGAACAAAGGAACAATTTTTTACAAATAGTTTTGAAACAGATGCAGGTCGAGCGATGGCTGTTGATTTATTAGTGGATGGTGCTGACGTTATAATGCCCGTGGCAGGAGCGCAAACAGAGATAGTGGTTGACCAAATTATAAAGAATAAAACTCCCACAATGGTCGTTGGAGTAGATACACCAATGGAAAATGATTCTCAGTTTCAGAAAAAAAATGCAGCAACCGGAAGACCAACAATTGCCTTTAGTGCAACTAAGAATTTAGATTTAGCTACAACATTAGTGTTGCAAAATTTAGACAATGGCGTTAGTCATAATACAAAGAATAACACTGGTGGCTTTGGATATACCACTATCGGTGATTTTGATAATGGACTTACAGGTTTATCAGCAAACGGAATCAAAATTCTAGAAGATTATATTGGCACCAATTGACGTAAAGATTTAAAAACCCCAATTAATGATATTAAACCCCAATTACAATGTTAGGAGAACATAATGCCAACTAATAATTTAAATTCCCCTATTGCTATAGAAATGAAGCAAATTACTAAGAAGTTTAACGATGGTAATATTATTGCTAACAACCAAATAGATTTGCAAATAAAAAGGAATGAAATACACGCTATAATTGGTGAAAATGGAGCAGGGAAATCGACATTAATGTCAATTCTTTTTGGGTTATACAAACCTACCTCTGGACAAATATTTATTAACAATGAAGAAGTTGATTTCAATAGTGCTCAGGATGCAGCTAAATATAAATTAGGAATGGTTCACCAACATTTTAAATTAGTGGATATTTATAGTTTATTTGAGAATATTATAATGGGTTCAGAACCCAACTATAAATTGTTTGGAAAATATAAAACTCCTTTTATTGACCGTAAAGCTGCTTATGAAAAATTAATCAAAATTATGGATAAATATAATTTTTATATAAATTTGGATTTGAAGGTTGAAAATGCTAGCGTCGGGGAACAACAAAAAACTGAAATACTTAAATTGCTTTATCGAGGGGCCGATACTCTAATATTTGATGAACCAACTGCTGTACTTTCAGACAAAGAGATTACATCTTTTTTAGAAATCTTAAAAGAATTTAAAAAAGAAGGTAGAACAATAATATTAATTACTCATAAATTAAATGAAGTGAAAAAAATTGCCGACAGAGGGACTGTAATAAGATTAGGTAAAGTTGTTGGTAATTTTAATGTAGAAGATGTGACTACGGATGAAATGGCTGAGATGATGGTTGGTAAAAAAGTGGTAGAAGTAGTTAATACGAGCGCTCAACCAAATACTAAAGATATTTTAAGAGTAAAGGACCTTATAGTCACAAAAGAAAATAGCAATTTAAATGCTGTTAATTTAGCTTCATTTGCAGTTAAAGAAGGCGAAATATTTGCTATTGCGGGAGTTGAAGGAAATGGTCAAAGTGAAATTGCCCATGCATTAACTGGACTTATTAAACCTAAATCAGGACTTATTGAATACTATGATTCCAAACAAGACATATGAATTAATTTAAATCAAAAATCAATTAAATATCGTAACGATAACGTTTTATCACACGTTCCTGAAGACCGTCATAAACACGGATTACTATTAGATTTTAGTTGTAACTTAAACGCAATTACTTCAATCATTGATGAGCAAAAATTTGGGTCTAAATATTATATTAAATATCGCAACATAATGAATTATGGAAATGAAATTATTGAAAAATATGATGTTAGAGGAACTAACAGAGGGAAAAACGTTGTTCGAGCCTTGTCAGGTGGTAATCAACAAAAATTGATTATTGGTCGTGAAATGGTGAAATATCATAAAATAATAGTAATGGTTCAACCAACAAGGGGACTAGATTTGGGGGCTATTCAATTTATCCATGATCAAATTTTGCAAGAAAAATTAAAAGGAAATTCTGTTATTTTAATTTCCTATGAATTAGATGAAATTTTCAAATTAGCCGACACTATAGCCGTAATGAACGAAGGAAAAATAGTAGCATGTAAACCACGAAATGATATTTCTAGAAAAGAAATAGGGCAATTCATGGGTGATTCAATGAAGGAAAAAGAAAATGATTTTTCATGAGAGGAAAACTTTAAGTTTTTTGAAAATTTATCAGGATGAGATATAAGTAAAAAGTATTGAACTAAAGCACAATATGTATATAGCGAAAATTTTAAGAAGGATTTTGGTATTGCTAAAGCTAACCAACAATTATCGCAAGAGATAAATCCATTTAAATACCTATCTAAACTGTTAAAAATAAAGCAAGAAGTTAAGCTAGATGCGAAGGAAAAGCATAAAAATTATATAGATTTACAAGAAGCAACATTCCTTAATTTAATAACCTTTAGATATCAAAATGACTATAATGAACATTTTGATTTCTATTTAGGTATAGAATCACAATTGCAGAATTTAATAATATCCATTGACGAAAAAAAACTACTAATAGAGAGATCTGATAATTGACTATTTAATTTAAAAATTAAAGCCGGTATAGTTTGGGCCATCGTTCGATTGCGCTCAATTACTTTAATAGTAGAACCAAGAACAGAGATTGAAAAATACGAACAAAAAATAATTTCTAAATATAAAATTAATTATTTAAAAGGGAAAAATAAATTTCAAAATACAGATGATACAATCTTGAATAAAGAGATATCTACTATAAAAGAAAATTTAGAAAATACTCTTAAAAATAATGAAAAAAAATACTGCGAACAAAAAATAGAATTTAGAAAAAAACTTTTTAAAACAATTGACCCATATGGTGTCAAGAAAAATATAGAAATTTTATGAAATTACTTGGAGGAGGCAAAGAATGATGAAAATTAATAACAATTTACAATATCATGTAGATAAATTTGTTTATAACAACCAACGTAAAACAACAAGTAAGAAAATTTTTATTTCATGTTTATCATTCGTTGTCGCAATGATCATTTCATTAATGTTTATATACGCGGTGCCATCAGGTGCTAACCCTATCGAGATTGTCAAGACACTCTTTACAGAGGGATTTGCAGATATGACAGCAAGAACTGGTACATTAGTTTGGATGGGTATTTTAGGATTATCTGCTTTATCATTTATTATTCCACAAAAAGCAGGAATGTTTAATGTAGGTGTAATAGGTCAAATATTCGGTGGTTCCGTTTTAGCTTACCTTATTGGTGTCAACATAACAGCAATCCCAGCTGGAATCGGTCAAATTTTAATGTTGGCTATAGCAATGGCCTTCGGTGCTGCTTATGCCTGATTCGCTGCATTTCTAAAAAACAGATATAATGTCCATGAAGTAGTATCGACTATCTTAATCAATTGAATCATCTTCTTTATAGGTACAGTTTTACTAAAGGAATTTACTAGAGATTCAATTGCATCAACAACAAGTTATACTTTAATAGATAATTTGAGATTGTATGATCCAATTACTAATTCAGCATGGATTCCCTCTATTGTTTTATTTGTTATAGCCTTGGTAGGTGTATGAGTTATTTTGAAATTTACAAAATATGGAGTAAAAATATCAGCAACAGGGATGTCTGAAGAAGGGTCACGTAATGCGGGTTACAAAACTCATAAATTAAGATCCAATTCCATGATGATTTCAGGAGCCATGGCAGGAGCTTTGGGAATATTAATTTATACAGGTTTAAATCCAAATATGGAAATATCATATACTAGAACATTGCCTCCTTACGGTTTCAATGGTATATCAGTTGGTTTATTAGCAATGTGGAATCCTTGAGGTATTGCTTTCTTCTCCTTTATATTCGGTATCTTAGATGCAGGAAGAGATGCTTTATCTTCAATTGGTGTAAATCCAACATTCGTTGCTCTAATTTTAGGGATAGTAATTTATTTAAGTGCTATCTTAAGTTCATTAACAGTTTATAAACCTTGAATATATGTCTATAAACATATAAAAGGGGAGCGCTATTACGACGGCAGGAAGGCCTACGTTGACTTCCTCTTAACCCAGATGGATTACTTGGACTATAAAAATAGTACGAGTAAGAAAGAGAATTTAACTAAAATTGAATTAGTTAAATACAAGCAGCAATTATATGATGACTATTTTAAATTTAAAGCCGATCAAAAAAATATAATATTCACTGCTTTAAAAAAGCCAGGAAGGGGGAATAAATAATGCCAGCTAATTTTATGTTTCCATTTATTAATTTTGTAATTGTTTATTTTGCGATCCTGTGAATAGGTGGTATGTCAGGATATTCATCTGAGCGAGTTGGAATTGTCAACTTAGCAATTGATGGTTATATGATTATAACAGCTATGTTCTATGCTATTTTAAGCAAGTATATGGGTGAAGTGATGGGCGATGCCGGTTTTTTCCTAGCATCACTGATAACAGGTGTTTTTGGTATGATGGTCGCTTCCTTACACGGTTTTGCAACTATTACTCTGAAGGTCAATCACATTATATCTGGTATTGCAATAAATTTATTAGCAGCTGGAATAGCCATCTTTATTAATGTGACCTTAGGTCAATCATTATATGATTCAAATAGTTTAAAAAGTGGTTTTGATGAATTTTCACCAGTAGCAATTGGTTTTTATATTTCCTCAATCCTTATAATTTTATTTACAGCAGCAATTATCTTTATTTATTTCATTGCAATCAAATATACAAAATTTGGAATAAGAATGATCGCTGTTGGAGAAAACCCAAACTCTGTTGATTCACAAGGAATCAATGTTACTAAGTATCAATGAATCGGAGTATTATTATCAGGATTCTTTGCTGGAATCGCCGGTTCCATATTTATGTTTTACAATACCTCTTTTACAGGTTCTGTTGATGGAATGGGATTCCTTTGTGTTGCTATCACGATAGCTGGCGGATGAAAGATTCCTAACATGACATTCTTTGCCTTCCTCTTTGCATTACTAACAGGGATGGCGCGACGTAATATCTTTCCAATGATGTTTGGCGGGCAAATTGATCCTTGAATTTGAGAATCGATTCCTTACATTATTACTGTTGTATCACTTGTGTTCTTTTCCAAACGAAACCGGGTGCCGAAGAATTCGGGAATGCACTTTAATAAAGGAAGGAGATAGCTGGATATGACAATACACAATGAAGCTTCAAAACAAGATGTTGCAAACGTAGTAATCATGCCTGGCGATCCATTACGAGCAAAATGAATTGCTAACGAATTTTTAGATGATGCCGTTATGATTAATGACGTTAGAGGCATGTTAGGTTTTACGGGTTATTATAATAATAAAAAGATAACAGTTATGGGTCACGGTATGGGGGTCCCTTCCATTGGGATTTATGCCATGGAATTATTTAATCCTGAATTGTATGATGTAGAAAAAATCATTAGAATTGGATCTTGTGGTTCATATGATAAAAACATTAAAGTAGGTGATGTTTTCATAGGCAATGAGGCTTATGGACTTACCATTTTCCATAAGCTTATTAAAGTAGAGGCTATTGATAATATATTAAAACCAGATACAAGTTTATATAATAAAGCAGTAGCTCAAGCTAAAAAAATGAATGTACCATACAAAGTAGGTAGAGTTCTAACTAAGGATGCTTTTTATATTGACGATACTGTTGAAGAAATCGTAAGTAAATATAAAATACAAGTAGCGGAAATGGAATCCTTTGGATTATTTGCTTGTGCAAAGAAATTTAATAAAAAAGCTTTAACGCTTTTAACTGTTAGTAACTCCCATTTTGAAAAGAAAAGCTATACCGCTAAAGAACGCGAATCTAATTTACGCAATATGATTGAATTAGCTTTAAAGGTAGCAATTAATGAAGATTAACACTCCTCTAAATAACAAAACTGTTTGTAGTGAAATACACTTATCTAATAAGCAAATTATATTTCACAAAATGTATAAAATGGATCAATGAAAGAAATATATTTGAATTTGTGGATTAGCTATTTTATTTGGTGCTAGTATAGCAATTTTTCAAAAAAATACTGGATTAAATAGTGTTGGAATTGCTGGTGTTTTACAAGGCATAAGTCGGATCACTAAAACATCATTGATTTTAAATGGAACTGATCAAGCAACGGTTAATCTTGTATACGACTTAATGTTTTGGGGTTTATTTCTAGTCTTAAATATTCCTACTTTAATATTTGCTTATTATAAAGTCGGAAAACAATTTACATATTTAAGTACAGTTTTTCAAATCGTTTTGTTTGCTACAGGTATGATAATAGGGCAAATACCTAATATAGATAAATTACAAATCTTTGGCAATGCTTATAGTTATAATGTTGATTTAACAAGCAATGGAGTGCAATTACTTGATTGAAATTACAAGGTAGTTATAGATAGTGTTACTTATTCAGACACTGATGCAGTTTGATCATTATTTATTTATGCAATGGTTTTAGCTATATGTGCAGCCTTCATCCTTGCAATATTATATATTTTAGGATCATCAAATGCAGGGGTTGACCCATTTACCATTTACTATAGTAGGATAAAGCATAAACCATTGGGAACATTAATTATTTACATTAATATTATAGGTTTATTATTAGGAACTACAATTGGTAATTTCATCCCAGCTGGAATGGCAGATAACAATTATTCCGTCTCGAGATTCTTTTCGCCCAACTTAGTTATTTCTTTATTTTATTCACTTATAATCGGGACATTAATTAATAAACTGTATCCGAAGCAAAAGTTAGTTAAAGTGCGAATTCATTATAACAACTCCAATGAAATTAAGGAAAATTGATTAAAGTATAACCCTCACATGCGCGTTTCATTGTATGAAGATAATGCCGGTAATAGCGTTAGTACGATCTGTCGTCTAGTTGATTTAGATGAAATACTTAACATTAGTAAGATTGATGACAATGAAAAATTAATTGAAATAATTCCTGTATTAGCATTAGACGGTAATATTTCGGTTAAATATAAACTCGATGACTAATTATTTATGGCAATAGAGAATGAAGTATCTTAAAAAGATTAAAATAAAAGAGCAGTTTCTTGCTCTTTTATTTTTTTTAGACGTTTTAAACTATTGCTATTATTTAAGCAATGATAATAGATGGTTATATAAATTATTGAAATCTGTTAGATTAAAATTTTTGTTTAATTCACTTTTTTCAGGATGTTTACTGTTAAGAGTGAAAACCATTTCTTGCAATTTTGAGGCTGTTGTTTTAATTTCATTAAAATTGTTAATATGTGGCGCTAGAATTATTAACAATATTACATTAATAATTAATAAACAAAAACTAGTCATTAATAACGTTGGTGCTAAAAGTAAATGTTTTTTAGAAGTGGATACTAAAGCAATTGATGTGACAATGGATAGTGTTGCAAAGATAAACGTGGTAATTGCAAGACCTTCTTCGGGAATTATTTGCATATTAAATAAATCATTTATTTTATTTGAAGATAAGCCGGTACTTTGTTTTGACCAAGCATCAAATATAGTGGGATATGTTTTAGTGCTAACTCATAATTTATCACTACTAAACAGTGAAACTATTTTGACGTTAGTCATAGCTGCAAAAGATATAACTACAATTGCAATGACGATAGTAATTAACGCTAATCACAAAGCAAGGGTACGATATTGATACCTTAAGAAATATTTATAAACTGGTTGATAATTACCAAACTCAAAGGGTTTTGTTTTAGATGCGCGCAATGTTGCAATAACCGCTTGTTTATCTTTTGCTTTATCACATTTTTCGATTTCACGTAATTCTTTATAGTTGTTCTGATTTTTTTGTTCTAAATTATTAGTAATTGCTTTATTAGTAATGTCGGTTGGGATGTTAATTTTATTTAACGAGTCACTTGGTCTAATGTCATTCATTGATTACTCCTAATTTTCTTAAGATTATTATACATTAAATAGTTAATCGTATTCCAAGGATACTGAGTGTAATGAATATTAAATCTTCGTTTTAATCTATAATTTGATAAATTATTACAATTAGATGGAATTATAATGCTTCTCGCGTTAATAAGAGGCTGATTAAACTATAATAAAAAAGAAGAGCATCACATACATAATATAGTATGAGTTAATAATTACATTAGGTTTACTTATAGTAAATATAATCTTCACTTATTAAACAAAAAATAAAAAAAGGACCATGAAATGAAAAACAAAAAGAAAACATTAATGTTTAAATTATTATTATCAACAGCACTTATTGGAAGTGTTATAGCTATTCCATTAGTAAGTGTTTCGTGTAGTAGTAGTAACGGCAACGACAATAAGAACACAACGTATCAAAAGCCAACAATCACTAACATTGATGTTCATAATATTTCAGAAGCTCGCTTTGCTATTTTAGCCAATGCTGACCCGTTTGATCAAAAGGCGTTAAATAGTTATATGAATATTACTGGAAATATTAAACGTATGCATTACGATACAAATACCAACGAAATAACTGGTACTTATAGAATTGATTCAAAAAGCCAGGATATAAAAAGTATTGGTGTAATTCATATTGATCAAACAGATTTCTTTTCATCATCTAAACCAACAATAAGCAATATCGACATTCATAATATTACACTACAAAAGTTTGAGCAATTATTTATTAAAGACAATATAACATTAACAATTACTAACCTTAGTAATTATATGAATATCACTAGTAATAATTCAATTGATTCAATCATGTATGACAACACCACCAATCAGATAAAAGGCAATTATCTTGAAGCTTCAAATCAAAAAATATATGAATTTGAATCAGAAAAGTTACCAGCTTTCGGAGTTAAATATACACCACCAAGTGTGCAAAATACAGGTTTAAATAAAATTACTGAAGCTAACTTTGAAACCCTAGTGAACAAAGCTAAAGATAAAGCATCATGATTAGAAA
The DNA here is from genome assembly GCA_021378535.1 of Ureaplasma sp. Hg1. Classification (GTDB taxonomy): domain Bacteria; phylum Bacillota_I; class Bacilli_A; order Mycoplasmatales; family Mycoplasmoidaceae; genus JAACJV01. The sequence continues at coordinate 14,386 of JAACJV010000007.1, forward strand.
ATAAGAATGAAATTGAATCTTATGTAACTATTAACCACGATGGGGAAGTTCAATCATTATTTTATACTTCAGCAAAACAGCAGTTCCACGTAACTTATTTAGTTAATTCTTGAAGTAACACAACGGCTGTCGCTAAATTTAGCTCAGCAGCAATTAACTGGAAAAGTTAATGGCATAGTTCGTAATAGATTGCATATGAATGAAATTAATTTTTATTTATTAAATGCGTAAATTTCAATTAGATAAAATATTAGGATGTTTAATATTAAATTAGTTATAATCGGTGGTGGGAGTTCTTATACATCAGTACACCAGAATTAATTAGGGGGTTACTAAATAGCTATCAACATTTCCTAATAAAGGAATTATGATTAGTTGATGTTCCTATAGGTGAAAAAAATTAGCAATTATTTTTGCTCTAACAAATCGCATGATTAAAAAAATGAATCTTAAAATAGAAGTGCACCAAACGCTAGATCGTCAATTAACTTTAAAAGATATTTATTTTGTGGTGACGCAATTTTGTGTTCGATGCTTAGATACAAGAGTTTGTGATGAAGGAATTCATAATAGTTATGGAATGCTGGGTCAAGAAACAAACGGTGCCGGTGGAATGTTTAAGGTGTTCAGAACAATTCCTATTGTGACCGATATTGTAAACGATGTAAAAAAAACTAGCAAAACCTAAATGTTGAATTATTAATTTCACTAATCCTTCTGGGAAGGTTAGTGAAACGAGCATCGTTTCACTAATTTCAAAAGATTTGTTGCTGTATGTAACGTGCCAATTCATCTATCAATTTTAATAGCAGAGGGTTTGAATGATTGGGTGTTCGGAATAAAAGTAACAGATGAAAAGGGTGAAGATATTAATAAAGATGTTATGGATTACCTTATTGATAACGGCAACAGGTAGTGAGATTTCAATGAATAAAATAGATAATATGCCATGTGAGAACCAAATTTCATTAAGGCACTAAATATGATTCCGTGTCCTCACTATAAATATATGGCTAAATATAATGAAATGTCGGACATCAATTAATGCACTTTAAGGATCATCGTGTTCGTGTAGAAGTAGTAAAAGAAATTGAAAAAGAATTATTTATTAAATATGCTGATACAAATCTGAATGTTAAACCCAAAGAATTAGAACAACGAGGTGGCTCATATTATTCGACGGCTACATGAATGGAGATTATTTAACCGGTTTATTAGCTTTAAACATATCCCCTTTTGGTTTTTTAATATTGTTAATCATAAAATATATGATGATTTAACGAAAGGTCATAAAAAATTTTAACTCAATTTAAGTATATTAAATAACACTTAAAGAAGGATTCACTACCATTTGAAATAGATTTATTAGGCAGTAATTGACTTAACCGTGTTTAACTTATGTATTTGCTTGCTATTCCATGGTGAAATAATGTAAAAAGCATTATTGTTGCTGTAATCAGTATTAGTTAGCATTTATTGTAAAATTTCTAGTATTATATTAGTTAATTAATATGATTATGTAGAAATTTAATACTATTATTGGTAAAGGAATAATTAAAATTTAAGGAATAATTTATAGAATTTAGTTAAAGACTAAATTCTATTCTCAAACGATGTTTTACACGGTTAAATAATAATTAGTCCATATAGTTAAATAGTTTAAAGGGAGATTTAGAACAGTTTTTACCCAATTTGGACAATTTATATAATTATCAATTATATTGATTTTTTTATGTTATAATAACTTCATTATTTAAGATGTTTTTGCATCACGAATATTTTAGGAGAAAAATGGCGGTAAAGAACAAAACAGCTAAAAATATTGGATTAATGACATCAATTGCGATGTTAATTGGTTCAGTCGTCGGAATTGGTATTTTTTTTAAAAATGTATCAGTTTTTGCAGCGAATGATTATAATGGGTTAGGAATTCTAATATCTTGATTAATTACAACTGTTATTGTTATTACGACAGCCTTTAGTTTTGCAGAGGTATCTTCAAGTGATCGGAGTAAAGCCGGTCTAGCTTCATGAGCAGCTAAATTATTAAGTTATCGAATGGGTCGTTTCATTAAGTTGGCGATGCCATTATTTTATTATGGTCTTCTAAATATGGCGATAGGAATTTTTACTGTTGAATCAATATTAAATGTATTTAATATAAATAATTCAATCAATGTAGGTTGAATTGTATTCATAGGTTTTGTTATCGTTGTTCTCTCTACTTCATTTAATTTTGCAGCATTTCATTTAAGCAAGAAAATTCAAATTGTAGCAACGTCGCTTAAATTTGTGCCGTTATTAGTTGTGGGTATATCTGGAATTATTTTCGGAATTCAAAACCCTAGTTATGATTTAATTATAAATCCACAAGGGAGTTTTAACATTAATGGTGTTTTTGCTTCCATTCCGGCTATTCTATATGCATTCGATGCATTTTTATGTGTAGGTAACTTTGCTTCTGAAATGAAACAACCAAAAAGAGATGTTCCTCTAACTTTAGTAATTGGAATGGTTTTATGTGCCGTTGCATATTTACTTATTAGTGTTTCACAAATATTGTCAGCACAAGGAAACGCTTATGAAGTAATGGATAAAGCAAGTGGCGGTAGTACAATAGCCAAAACATTCGTTTCAGTTTTTATCATGATAGCAATTTTAGGTGTGATTAATGCGTTAAGTGCAGGAGCACTACGATCGTTTGAATCACTTATCGATGAACACCTTATCTACAAGAGTGAAGTATTAGCTGCTTGAGGCTCACACCAGGGTTTAAGAGCAGGTTTTATTTTGTCCTTCTTTATTTATGGATTTTGAGCACTGGTGTATTTGATTCCATCCTGCATCATTAACAATGATGCATTCATTGATGGGATTAGTAATTTACCTGCATTATTCTTTTTTGTAATTTATGGCACGGTAATCTTTGGGGGAATTATTAATCGAAAAACAAAAAAGGTGCAAGTAGACCATATTAAAGGCTTTATGATTATTGCACCAATAGCAGTATTGGGATGTTATTTTTCGTTTTGTTATCAACTATTTTATGCAAATATTTATGATTTAATTATTAATCCACACGACCCGCTGTCATGAGGGATGTTCGCGCATCCAAATGAATATAAGGTCGAGCAGTACCAAGGTGCAATTGTTTTTTATAGTGTGTTGTTAGGATTTATTGCGATTCCAATTATCAATGATTTATTGTTAAAGAAACAAAGAAATAACTGTAAACGCGACTGATATCAAGAAAAGAATAGTAAACTTATTATTTAAATAAGACACTCATAAGCAAATAAAAAGTGGTTTTAAAACCACTTTTTATTTTATATAATTATTCTTTAACTAACGTTACTAAAACTTTTTGTCCACTTCAAAAACTGTTGTAACTAGTCAAACTATGTAAAGTAAAACCATTTGTAATGATGTTATTAATTCGTTCTTTTTTAATTTTCGATCATTTTACTTTAACTACTTTAAATTCTTTTGCCAAAATATTTCCTCCTATTATATATTAATGTTAGCATACCTAATATTTATATAAAATATTGTTTCAATTTTACAAATCTTTTAAAGTTTTAGAATTGATTTCTAAAATGATTTGTTTGTAAGTAAGTGTTACAATGAGTTCATATAAAATGTACAAGTTTAGTAAGGTAAATATATAAGCAAAAATATACTTGTATAATTAACCTATATTGAATTAATTATTAAATGAAAATTTACTACTAGGAGTTAGAATAATGAATAAACAAAAAATTATCGCCCACCGTGGCTATAGTGATATTGCCCCAGAAAACACTAAATTATCATTTGAATTGGCATATATGTTTGGTTTTGATGGTGTTGAAATAGACGTTCATATGAGTAAAGATGGTGAATTAGTTGTTATTCATGATGAGAAATTAGACCGTACATGTAGGGGAATGAACGGGTATGTTAAAGATCTTACTTTAAGACAAATTAAACAAGCGGATGCTAGTGGGAAATTTTATCAATTGATACCGCGACAAAATATTTTAACTTTAAAGGAATTTTTGGATGATTTCTCAAATAAGTTTAACTTTATTAATATTGAAATTAAAACAGACGTAATTGAATATCTTGGGATTGAAGAAAAAATAGTAATCTTACTTAAAAATTATAGAAACAACCTTGCCAACTATTTACTATCTTCTTTTAATTACCAATCATTGGTTAGAGTTAATAAGTTAGATCCAAATCTAGATTTGGGTTTTTTATGATTAAAAAATTCAAAATTTAAAAAAATTGATAAACAAGAATTAAAGCGAATTTGTAAATATCTTAATCCCTGAGTAATATTGTATGATAAGTACAAGAATGAATATGATAAATTGGAAATGCCATACGTGTTATGAACCGTTAAGTCAAAAAAAAGCTATCAAAAATACATTAATAATTTTAAGGTAGAATTTCAAATTTGTAACCGAAAGTTTTAATTATATAAATTAGTAGTTAGTTTAATGATATCTTGTTATGCTAATGTTTCTTTGAATTTAGATAGTTTCATAACTTATTAGAAGAGTCACATTACCCTCAACTGTAACATTAAAATCATCAGGGAAAGCAATTAGATTATCACCTTTTTTTATAGTTTCACCATTGAATTTACCCATTCCATCTATAATGGTAACTTGAAGTCATTTAGCACGTTCAAAACTATAAGTATGTTTATTTCCGTTATTATTTAAATAAAATAATTTAAATAAATCATTATCAACTAGATAGTGGTTGTGACTTTTAGCTTTTTCTTGTGCATGTTCTTGATCTAAATATGTGATGCAATCAATCGACTGTTTTATATGTAATTCCCGGTGATGACCAATTTCATCTACGCGGTCGTAATCATATAAACGGTATGTTGTATCTGAAGATTGCTGTAATTCGTAAACCATAGTGCCTTTTGTAATAGCGTGAACAGTTCCAGCGGGAACATAAATAAAATCACCTTTCTCAATTTTTTTATATTTTAGTAGTGATTTTCATTCATTATTTTCAATTAAAGAAGTTAACTCTGTTTTACTTTTCGCATTATGGCAATAAACTAATTCGGCATTTTTTGGACAATCTAAAATATATCAGCACTCATTTTTTGCATTTATATTAGCTTTGTACTCTTGTGCTTTATCTGGGTGAACTTGAACGCTTAAATTGTCGTTTGCATCAATTATTTTACATAATAATGGATATTTACGTCCTTTAGCATCATGAAACAAGTCTAAATGGTTTTCTCACAACCATAACAGATCTTTACCTTTAAATTCGCCGCTTATTATTTCTGAACACATACCAGGGTAGGCACTTATTACTCACGCTTCACCTATTTTTTTGCTATTCTTAAGATCATAATTGAATTCCTTAAGTTTTGTTCCACCTCAAATTACGGATTTTAAAAAAGGTTTAAGAAATATTATTTTTTCTGACATAGTGTTCTCCCTATTAATATAGAATTACATTCGTTATTACAATAATACCAAAATATTTTATAAATAACCTTTAATGTATTGGTAAATAGAATATTTAAGAATCTTTTTAAGTCCTTAATAATTACTTATAAAATAAATGATTAATGGCAAATATGCTACATTTTATTAATATATCCATAAAGCTATATATACTTAACTTAAAATATCAAATATATTAGATATATATAGTTTTGAACTTATATTATTAATTGTAATATTTATCATAAAATTAGGTATTTAACTATCAATTGTCCTATAAGTTATATATTTTAAAAACAACTCAATAAATTTTGAGTTGTTTTTAGTTTTTATAAAGTCATAAATTAGCCCTGTTTAGTGTCAGTTATAACTACTTCCCGTAGACTTACATATTGCGGAAGTTCATAGACATGTTTAATCGTTTTAGCTACATCTATAGGTGTAATGCGGTTAACACCTGCGGTTTCTTGCCAATTTTTATAGTCATCTATTATTTTTTGATCAGTTGTGTGACCTAATAATTCAGTGGTAACTGCGCCAGGGCACAAATTTGTAAAACGAATATTGTTGTGTGCCATTTCTAAACGTGTTGCATCTGTTAAAGCTGTAACGCCAAACTTTGTAGCGCAATAAGCAGCATGTTCGGTAGAAGCTTTTAAACCAGCTATAGATGAAACATTAATTATTGTGCCACCTTTTCTTTTTTCCATATCTTTAAGTACGATTTGCATACCGTTCATCACACCTATTAAATTAACATTTAACATTGTCTGTCATTCTCTTGGATCTTGTTCATGTATTTTTCCTAATAACATAACACCTGCATTATTTACCATTAAGTCAGTTTTACCATATTTTTTTTCAGCTTCACGAACTGCCTTTTCAAAAGTAGTATAATCACTTACATCAACTTTACGGCACATTGTGTTTTTTAAATTAAGCGCCTCCATTAATTCTAATCTTCTTGCTAGCATTAGAACTGGGTATCCGTCGTTAGCAAACAATTTAGCCGCTTCCAAACCAAACCCACTACTTGCACCAGTAATAACTATTAATTTTTTATCCATATTTTCTCCTTTTAGTAATAAATATAATTTATTATAGCATTCTATAATAAAGAGAGATAATAGGTGACATTTATGAGTTGCTATTTTATAGCTCTAGATGTAGTTAAAAAATAGTAATAAATATAAATAGCGAAAATATTTTTATAGATTAATTATTACTGACCTATGAATATTTTGTCAGTGCTAACTGGAATATATTTATTATGAACTGAGGAAATAATGAGTAATACTAATATGAGCGTTGGATTTAAACAAATTAGTGTGTGCTAACTCTTTTATTTCATGATTTATTATATTTAATATATTTGGGTATTTATTTTTAATTGGTACATAAAGTTATATAGTTTTAACAAAAGAATTTCCCTATTTTCTATTATTTAACACCACTTATTGTTCTTTACTCATATTTCTTGAAACTATTTCTAGGCTACAATTTATCTAATTATAACAAGTGTAAAATTTACTGTTTTATGATGCATAACTTATTGAAAAGTTTATCCAATCAAATTATGGTTATTATCATTTGTTAAATTGTAATAATTAAATTATTGTCCTCTGTTTTATTTGCCTTCAAGAAATATTTATAAAAATTATTTCTACTTTTTAAATTTAGTATATTTTAATCATTTCAATTCTCAGTTATTTAATGAAATAAGATTTAAAAATTCCACCCTTTAGATTATTTTTTAGCAATCATTAATTTTATATTAACTTTAAATAAAGTGTATTATTAATATATTACTAATTTAATGTCTTTAACATCTGATATGTTATTTATTATAGTTAATTAGATAAGATGGAGGTAAATGTGGAATATTTTATTGATACGCTTAAAAATGTAGACATGTGAGCCGCAATAATTAGTGCGATTGTAATCATTGCCTTAGGTTATATTTTAATTAAGGTAAATGTTTTTAAAGAAGATTGAAAAAAAATACTAATTACAATCGTGCTAAAGGTAGCATTACCAGCATTAGTGTTCAAAGGTTTTATGTCACCGGTTTCTATTGACAAGTTAAAAACTGAAGGATTTGTTCTAGGTTTTTCATTTGCTTTATATATTGTTTTGATCATAATAGCACAACTCTGAATTGAATTTACACCTAAAATTAGAAAAAATAAAATAAATCAGGTTGCAATAAATGGGAATATTAAAAGTACAATTGTTGGAGAAATGAATACAGAAGGTACTAACAAACAAAGAAAAGACGTTGTAATGTGACTAATGCTAATTTTCGGTTCAACCACAGTATTTGGAACGCCCATTATTAATGCGATACATCCCGAAGCCCTTATAACTGCAAATTTAGCTAATATTCCTTTTAGAATTTTTATTTATACTTACGCTTTTATGATGATGTCGGGCATAGAGATGAATAAGAAAAATATATCATCATCACTGAAGACAGCATTTTTAAACCCAATTGTTATAGCTATTTTTCTAGGTTTAATATTATGGTTAAGTCAATTAATACCTGGGGCAGGTTCATGATTTGTATTAAACGAAACAGCCGTTTATGTTTATAAGCCAATTTTTTATATTGCGAGTTTGTCATCACCATTAGTTTGATTATCGATAGGAATTACATTAGCATCACAACCGCTTGTAAATGTGGTAAAAGACTGAACTGTATGAATGTTTTGCGCCCTTAAAAATTTCGTGTTACCTGCAATAATTTTTGGAATTTTAGTTCCTTGTGTTGCAAATAATTTAATTAATTCGGCCGGTGCAATGACCTTAGTTATTTTAATGGCGACGCCACCGGCTGCCACTATGGTAGCTTACTCAATAAACTATAATAATAATGAGGACTTTACAGCTCGATGTTCAGTTTTATCAACTTTAACGGCAGTGATTGCAATGCCAATTTGAATTATTATAGGGGAAACCGTATTTAATTTGGTGTCTTAAACAACAATATTTTCACAATAGGTTACTGTTATTAGAATATGCTCAAAAAAAAGTTTTTTTAAATTTTTTAATTTTATAAATATTATGGTTTATGCTATTTATTAGGTATTTATTAGTTTCAGTCCATATAGATATATATTTTATTGTTTCAATATCATTAGATGTATATAACTAACAAAAGAATTAAAATTAAACACATATTATCAATAAGGACCAACTACGTTGTTTATTGATCCAAGGTGCAGTTTGCATTGCTAATAATTAATATTTTCAGTAAAATTTTATTCTTTTAAGACTAAATATGCGCAATTATACTATTCTATATTATAATATAGAGATACAAATAGGAGGCACTTATGAGCCAGAATTCAGATACCGTACCCGAATCCACGAAGGATGAACCATACGAGAATAATAATTTAATAACATACAAACTAATTAAAAAATGATGTTTAGATAATAAAAGTAATCTTATCTTAAAGCAAATTAAATATGGTTTGTCCCATAACGAAGGGACTTTTGCAAAACAGCAATTGAATCTAATTCAATTAGAGCAAAGGTTTATTAATTTATTGGATAACGAATTTAGAAATAGAAATTTAAATATTGAAGATGTAAATAAATATTTTTGTAAAATGAATAGTCATGAACTTAAAAGAAAGTGATTGTTGTTTGGGAGTTTTTAAAGATATAAGAATCAATAACTTTTTAATTTTGAATATACACGATACATATTAATAATTTCTATTGAATGAAAATAGAAATTATTTTCTTAGATACTAAAAAATAATAATGATTTTCCTATTATAAATAATGATTAAATCTAACGAACGAATATAATTTAAAAGTGGGATAAGTAACCGAATTTATAATCAATAATACAGAAGGTTAATAGTATTAAAAATTAAGTAATGGGAATAAAATATGGAAAAAGAAATATATGTAATTAATGAAAAAAATGGCCCAGAAGATATAGTTAGTGATAATATTCATGATGTTTCAGAATCATATCTCAATCCTTTATTACTTCACACACTAGGTCTTGATGAGAAAAATCGACGGATTTTAATACATAGTAAAGAAGCCTATATTATTTCAATTATAAATCAATTTAATCGAATTAAATTAAAATTGGAAACTAGTGATCAATTGCGTTTAATTGCAGCTTCATTGGGAGAATGTGGTAATGCATTTTTAGACCAAAATGTTATAAAAGCATTATTTGATCTATATGCTATTAATAATAATAATCTAGCTAGCGTACAATTACTGTGCAATTTTTATGGTTGTTGTTCATCTCTGAATAAAATTAATGATGATGATTTCATTCAATTGGTTTGGAATCAAATCGATATAAAAAATCTTAAAATGAATTTAATTTTCTCTAAAAATTCATCAATCGATAATGAAGTTAAAAAAATAGCTGAAAAATTTCTAATAAAATATTTTAATAAGGTGAATGATAATGAATAAAAAAGTTATTTTAATTAAACAAAAAAACGCAACTGATATACGGCATGAAGTTATTCGAAATGACGGATTAGTAGATTTACTATTAATAATGCAACAAGATGTTTATAAGGATCCTAAGGTAATTAAAATATTAGCACTGATTAATTATTTGAATAACCTTAAAAAATGATATTTGGTGTGAGATTTAGATCCTACTTACATTGCTTTTTTTTGTGAACCTTATTATATGTTCTTGTGCAATGATTATAATTTAATTAAATTTATTGCTTTCCTTATTTATAAAGATGAAAAGGAAATAGACCGTTTATTAGGCATTATTAATAAATACTATTGTTGCTATGAAACTTTTAATCCATGAGTTTATAATGAATATTTTAAACAATTAGGAAACAATCGTAATATTATTGTTTCTATCTTTTGGTTTCATGCTAATTGTGCAAATATAACAAATTTAATAAATTGCTTTTCAAAATTTAATTTAGAGAACACTTCAATTCTAATGAACGAACGCTTTCAAACAATTAAAGCAGAATTAAGAAATTATCACTATACAATAGAGAAGGCTATTAAACGATTGAATAAAGTAATAGAGATTAATATTGGTTGAAGTGGGGAATATGATTTAGTTCCAATTGAACACAATGGTACATTTAAAAAAACATCTCCATTGAATAATCCTGTGGATGAAAAAAACAAAAGTAATCAAGCAACAAACTTTAACTTAGATAAGAAAAAATCATAAGGAGATAATTATGAATATATTAGCATTAGATTTAGGCGGGACCTCATGCAAATTAGCAATAATAGATGAAAATAAAAAAATTATTAAAAAATTTAAACCTATTCAAACTGTTGTGGGGATGGATTTAAAATGACTATTTGATGAATTAAATAAAATATTGGATGATAATGAATACGATTATATAGGTTTGTCAACTCCAGGGTTTATTGATCATAAAAATTCTATAATTAAATTATCTGGTAATTTGAATTTCAAAAACTTTAATATAAAAGCGAATGCAAAAAAATATACAAGTAAACAAATATTTGTTTTAAACGATGCTAACGCTGCGGCCTTAGGTGAGGTTTGATTTACAAATAGTGACATTGATTCATGCATTTTTTACACAATAGGGACAGGAATTGGCGGCGGCTTAATAGTAAATGGTAAGTTAGTTTTTGGTTCTGAAGGATTTGCTGGAGAATTTGGGCACGGCGGAAATTTTAGTCATCAATTTAAATGTAGTTGTGGTGAAATTGGTTGCATTGAACCTTTAGCTTCTGCACAAGGACTAAGAAAACTATTGCTTGCTAAAGCAAAGGGGAATCCAAATAGTAAATTAGCAAAAATTATCAACGAACATCAAAATCATTTTGACGTTCGTGATGTTAAAGAATTATTAGTAAATAGTGATCCTTTAGTAAAAAATGTTTTTGAAACTTCAATGGATGTTTTATCTGCTCATATTAGTACAATGATATATGCTATTAATCCACAACTAGTTATAATTGGCGGCGGAATAAGTCATTGTGGCAAGCCTTTACTTGATATTATTATTAAAGGTGTAAAAAAGTATTCATCAGATATAATGATTAAGAATACGGTATTTACGATTGCTAAATTAGGTAATGATGCTGGAATTTTTGGTGCAGCTAAATGAGTTATAGATAATGTGGGGTGTGATAGTAATGAATAAAAAATTATTTGTATTTGATATTGATGGAACGATTTTAGATAGTAATGATCAAATATTGCCATCAACATATAAAATTGTCGAAAAATTACAAAACGATGGCCATGTGGTTGCGCTAGCTACAGGAAGATTACTTAATCAAACTATTGATATTGCCAAAAAGTTAAAGATAAAGAAACATATAATTTGTCTTACTGGGGTTAATTATTACAATATTGAAACTGCCCAATTAACGATTGAAGGAACAGTTCCACATGCGGTAATTAACGAAATGATTGAACTAGCAAAAAGTACTAAACGTCAACTCTATTTAAAAACCCCGGGAAAGGGTTATCGATTTTACTTCGGTACAAATGTATTAACAGATATTAAGGATGGAGACTTTTGATTAGGTGGTGCAAGTCGAAATCCGCGTTATTTAGATTGGGAAGAATACAAAACAAAAATAGATTATAACACGGTTTGCCAATGCTCAATTAAAGCTGAAAAGATTATTATTAATGAACATTATCGTAAACTTAAAGAAGATCTTGAAATAAATAAAAAATTAGCACACATTCTTACAACATCAAAAGTATATTTAGAAGCCAACCCATTTGGTATTTCGAAATACTCAACAATTAAAAAAGTACAAAAAATGGAAAATATTAATGACGAAGATGTTTATTGCTTTGGAGATTCAGGTAACGATATGGAAATGTTATCATCTGTCGAACACGGTGTGGCAATGGGCAATGCTTTAGAAAAAGTTAAAAATATTGCCAAATATATAACCGATAGTAACAATGACGATGGAGTAAGTAACTTTATTTTAAAGTATGTTTATTAGTATTCGCAAAAAATTAAATTTGAATAAATTATAATTTCACGCATTGCGTGATTTTTTTTACCATATTTGCATGTACACGCGTATGCCGCATAAATCTATATATCTATAAGGATATTAACCAATTGAAAATAATTGCTAATAATTTAAAAAAAATTTGAAAATTTCTATTTTGGGAGTAATATTAAACATTATTCACAGAAAGAGGTATAAATTATGGAAAAAAAACATTTTCAAAAAATGGGAATTTTATTTGGTGCAGCGCTTTTAACAGCATTACCCGTTACGATGTTAGTGACTTCATGTTCGACTACATCTGATACATCTAATCATAACGATGATAAGAAATCACCTAATAGTAAAGTTTTCGATTTGCCAAAGAAGGAAGATCCTAAAGCACGAGTTAGTCCAGATCAACACGATTCATTCACTGGAGATAACAGCAAAATTATTGAAGATACTAAAGAGTCTATTAACAATATGACAAAAGATAATTTTATGAATGACATTAAATATTTTCTTAATGGAATCGCGGGTTCTAATTCACAGGATAAGAAATTTACAACGGCTAAAATTGATAGTTTTGATATAAAAGATAATGCACAAGCTTTATCACAAACAACTACTAGAAAAGCAAGTTTTAAAATTGAGTATTCACAAATGAATGTAAGTAATAAAAAAATATTTATAAATAGTCAGCCTGTTTTAATAGGTGAAACTGTAAATACGACATTGATTGCTAACAGCACGTCAATCCTACCAAAACTAATAACCGTCAAGGACCTTCAATTCGCAAGTTATAGTTTTAAAAATGTTGATAAAACAGTTGTTTATCCAAACAATGGTGATCCACAAACTGAAACAACTAAAGAGCAAAACTATATGATTAATAGAAGTAAGAGCTATTTCATTAATAAATCTTATAAGGGTTATGCCCACAAAAGTAATTATAAAAATATTGCCGATCAATCTGAAGTAATAGATTTTATTAATGGCATCACAAGCGCTAATGTAGAAAAAGGAATGGATGCATTCACGCATAGCATCAACTCTCAAGCGAACACTTATGTAGATTCATTACACGATATGTTAGATTATTTAAGTTGATATTTAAATGGTAGTACGACTGAACAAAAAGGGAACCTAGATTTTCTTGGTCTAGTAGTTCCACAAATTAAAGCTTTCATTCCATATGTCGAAATCTTTCTTAGCAATGCAGATTTGTCAGAATTATTTCCTGCTTTAGAAAAGCAATTTGGAATCGCACTAACTGATACCGAAAAAAAAGCAATTACAAAAGATATTGGTTTGATCAAACCTTTTATTACTAGTTTAGCTGAATCTGTCGGTAATTTTAAAGATATGGTAACAACTAAAACCGCAATAATTAATGCTCCTGTTGTTAGTAATGGTAAAGCAAGCTTTGATTATCAAGAAACTTTTACGATAAAAAAGAGTATTGTTATTCAGATTAAGGGAGCAAATGGTTTAGAAACAATTTTCAAAAATTTAAATATCAAAGACCTTAAGCCACTAATCGATTTAGCAAGTCCTGGTTTAACTGATCAAATAACTAAAATTCAAGGTTATTTTAGTAGTGAACTTACTGGTCCTATTATTGAAGGTATACTTCCTGATACATTCGGATTATATGCAGCTAAAGATGGCAAAGATAACGCAGACCAAGTAACAATTAACTTCAAAGCTAATGACTCTAAGATTGAACCGTCATATAATAAAGATTTAACATCATTAGGTTTTAAATTGAGTGATGTGAATGTTGGTTTTCAATATAGAGCTGATCAAATGTTAGCGAACTTAAACCCAGGTAAGTATCCAGAAGTTTCTAAAACAGTTAAAGATATATTAAATAATAGTGTAAATTTTACTAAATTAGATGGACAAGGTGATAACAAATTAAATATTGTTATCGATACGAATGGATTAACTAGTGCAAAACACTTAGATTACGATATGTCTTCTTACGCTAGTAATGTATATTTAAAAGGACGACAAATTTCATGAAAAAAAGATGCTGCTAAAAATCTAACTAGCGAAACAGTTAGTCCTTATGATGTTACTAAAGCTGATATCTTAAATCAATTAAATTTCGATAACGGTAAAAACATTGTTCAAGCAGATGAAATAACAATTAGCGACATACCATTGGGCGTTAATTTAGATGCAAAAGTTTTGGGTTTTTTTAAAGTTGGTGTAAAATTATATAATAATTTTATTACAGTTAATTTTGCTAAACCAGTTACTTATTTTAACGGAACGAAATATGTCAACACTAATTCTATTTCATTAAATGCACAATTTTCAAAAATAAAACTACCATTTTAAATTACAAGAGGTATGAATTACAAGTTAATTCATTGAGAGAATTAAATTTAGAAGAATCTCCTACTATCAATGTAGAGAGATTTTTTCTAATTACATAGAAATTTTATTTTAAATTTTTTATTAAATTAAATTTAGAAGTAAATCTTATCGAAACACTTGCATTATACATATATACAAATATAATCATTTTATATAGTTGAGGAAGTATATAAAAATTAAAGACTAAACTGAATTATTTAATTTAATCTTTAATGTAAAAATTTGTAAATAAGCAAGGAAATAGTAATTATGAAAAATTTTCATCCTAGTCAAAAACAGCCTGAGTTAAGTAATACCACAATAATGCCGGTTGATAATACTAACGTTGATCAATTAACTAAAGCAAAAAATGCTAAGTCAATGAAAACAATTAAAGCACCGCTAATCAGTAATGTTTCAGGCACTTCATGTGAATGTTTAAATATAGAACACTTGTGTAAAATGACTTCTAAAATAAAAGAATATCAAAAACATAGTCCTAAAGTATTAAGAAAATTTAATAAGAAACGGATTATCATTGGAACTTCAGTGATGCTACTTACAGCAGGAGCTACCGTCGGTGCTGTCGTTCCACTTTATGGAATTAATTCAACTGCAAAAAACGGTGATGTCCCAACCCCTAAAACTAATTCTGATGTATATATTTTACCTGATAAAAAAGTAAAAACATATAGTGGGACCAACACCACAGAAGCAAAGAAAGAAATTAGAAATAATATAAGTAAATTCAGTAGTAAAGATTATGAAAACGATTTAAAGTCCTTTATCAATGGGCTTAACAATAATCCTAAAGAAATTAAGATGAAATCTAAAATTAATTCTTTTGATATCATGAATGCAAAAACTCAAAGCAAAGTATTGAACGCCACTGCAGTTGCAGCGAAATCAATCAATTTTGACATTGATTATACTAAACAAAACATTAGCAATCATGCGATTAAAATCCAAAACCAAACGGTTGCCCCCAACCAAATCATAACTATAAATCTAGTTGCTGCCAATACATCGATAACACCTTCTATGATTGGAGCAAACAATATTAAATATGCTTCATATACATATGATAACCTAGTAAGCAATACCACTTATTTAGATAAAAATAACAAGGAGCAAACCATAACAAAAAAATTATTGAACTACCAAATATCAGAAACTAAGAGTTATTCAATGGACTTTAGTTTTAATGGTGTAAGTGATTCATATGTAAACATTAACAAGGATGCTGAATCCTTTTTAGATAATTTAACAAACACTCAAATAACTAACGATATCAATCAACAATTTACATTATTGAACAATAAAATAAATGATACTACTAGTGATGCTTTTAGTTTATTAAAATTTATGACTTGATTTACTAGTAATGAAAAAACTAGATCACCAGATTCTCCTGGCGATTTGTCTATTTTGAGTATGTTGTCTGGATTAATTAATTTACCATTTACACCTTCAGAGCTACAAACTATCTTGTCTTCATTTACTAGGGAACAGATGTACCAACTTATTGGTTGGTCAGCCGCTGAACAAAAAATAGTTGAAACAGATTTAGCGACACTTAATAAGGTTGTGAAATATCTTGATAGTTTTAAAGCGCCAGTTTCTGATTATGTTAAAATAACTAATAAAATAAATACACCAGTTACTTATGATCAAGCAAAACATACCGTTAATTATCAATATGAATATGATTACACAGTAATTAAGAAATTAAAAATTCAACTTATTACACCGGATAATTCGGATCAAGTCGGATTGTTCTCTGATTTGATGACATTGAATCTTAAACCATTTACTAAATTAGATAGTATGATTCCTGGCATTGGAAAAATGGTGACTCAGTTTGCAAGCTTACAAAAGAAATACAATGATAATAAATCTTTAGCTGATGCTTTTGCTTTACCTAATTATATATGAATTGGTGGTCCATGAACTTATAAAGGTTGGTTCTCTGATACATCATTTAAAGGTGATAGTTTAAAACAAATATATAGTGCTACAAACGCGCCTGTAACTATTTCATATAATAATAACTTAGAAAATCAAGTTAGTTATCAAGTAAATAATTTGAACTTGAATAATACGCTTTGTTTGGATTCAATGGCTAGTAGTATTTGAAACCAATATACCGTAGATGCAACAGGGTTTGGTAAGGCGCTACAAGATTTCATTCATAGTTTTGCAAAAGAGGTAACTGATAATAAAATAACTACAGTTGATAACTTTTACAATGTCGATGATTTTGCTTTCGATGAATCAGGTTATACAAATAAGGGTGACATTGATAACCGAACAGTTTCTTATATTCCAAATAAAACATTTAAATTTGCAAAAAGCCCATTAGATATCACAAAGGCTGATATTATAAAATTATTTAAATTTGATTCAGATATCAATATCAATAATGTAGCCATCAGTTTGATACCGATTAACATGAACACTAATAAAGTTACGTTTGGATATTTAGACAAATTAGAAACGTTATCAATAACATTGCACTTTGACAAACCAGTTACATATATGAATGGAACGACCCATAAAAACACGACAGAAATATCAAAAACATTTGGTCAAAGTTTCTTTAAATAATTAGCAAAAAATATAGTAATTTTAATATCGCCCTAAAGCCATTTATTCAAAATTTTATAATTTCAAATAAATATTAGTCAATAAATATAATTGCTAAATTAAATTTATAAGTAATTGCATATACATACATTATTTATATTTGCATATGCATTTTTTTCAAAAATATTTTCATTATTCAAATGTTCAAATTTAAAGTAGAATTTTATTGAAAAAATTACTTGAGATTGTGTATAATGATAATAATAAGTTTGAAATTTGAAGGAGATAAATATGGATTCTAATAAAAAGGGTAGTACCGATAGCACAATAGCAAACGATCAAACAACACCATTAAAAGATAAGGTAGATAAAGTAAAAACCAAGAAACCAAATGCGATTAAAACCCGTTGGACGAAACTTCAACTTAAGTGACGTTATGTTATTATCGGAAGTTCCACAGCATTAGTAGCTTTAGGTTTAACTGCAGCTATCGCTATTCCAGTTGTACTAAACGAAGTATATGCTTTATTAGACCCGTTTACACCAACGGGCGGAGACTATAATTTTAACGCCGCTAAAAAACGTGGTGATAAATATAATGTATTAGCATTAGGCGATTCAGTAACTGCTGGCTATAGCACTTATGCTAATAGTTTTAGTGATCTTCCAAAGGGTTCAATATTAGAATATGAAAGTTATGTAGATTTTATTGCAGCAGATTTACAAAGAACCAATCGCTTAAATAACTATACAAATTTCGCTCACTCAGGTTACACAACATCTGATTTAAGAGATCAAGTTAGTCAAAAAGTTAATGTACGAAATAGTATTAGTGATGCTGATTTAATTTATATTTCAATTGGAGCTAATGACATCTTGCCATTGATTAAAGTCTTAGGATATAATATTTTTGCTAGTGGCGGTAGTGATGATGATGCAGAAACTGGAACCCATCACTATAACCCGCCTAAAGGTAACGATAAGCTAGGCTCAGCTTCAATAGCAGGTGCTCTTAATGATATTAATACCTTGAACACAAATAAACAAATAGGCTCACAAATACTTGGCTACAACTATGATAAAGAATACGTTTATGATCGTATAAATTACATTATCACTAATATCATGGGCACATTACGTGATATTAGAAAAATTAACAATCATGCACTAATAACCTTTATAGGTTATGCTTATCCGTTTAATAGTCTTTGAGACTATAGCGATAAAAGCACATTAGCTAATGGGTTCCCTGGAATCCCCCAATTCTTTGACACATTTTTAAGTACAATGAATGATGAATTAGCTGATAGATTTGATTTTGTAGATTTTTTTAATGTTAATAAAGATAAAGATTTTACAAAAAACATTGATACATACATGCCTAACCATGCTGATATTCATCCGTCAATCGCAGGTCAAGCTGAAATAGGAACGAAATTATTTGAAAGAATAGCTCCAAAAATTAATGCCAGTTATAATGAAAAGAATTTAGCAAAATCTGTAAAGAATAATCATGATGGTATAAAGACTGATTTTGAAGAACAAAACGAGCGGCCTAAGGATGCTCTACAAAATTCAAATATATTAGATGTTATGGCATCACTAGGTGATAAAAAAAGAATGGATAGTTATAAGGGAAATTTTGCCAAATATATTTATGGTGGCCCGGATGATTTAGATAATGTTTATATCAAACAAGATAGTAAAAATTCAAATAAAATTGATCTATTTTATTTAAATCCATATACAGCAGAAGATCCAACAGATCTGACACAAGAGTCTTGATCGCCTTATAAGCCGGTGGATAATGATTCTTTTATTGGTAATAACGAGATAGCAAAATTTGATATTTCAAGTTTATTTTCATCAAACCAAACAAGTGCCAATGTGGGTGATGCACCATTTCCTTATGATCAAACTATGGAAGCTTTAGCGACATTGTATACAATGGGTTTAGGCAATATTTTAGATGACATCGATACATTCGCTCCCCCGGCAAGCCTTTCTGAACGAAAGATAGCTAGTAGTAAAGCACTACAAGGTGGAGCTACAATGACATTAGCTGATTATGAAAAAAATCCCGGTTCAGGAACAGATCTTACACCCAATGGCGGCACTACTATTGATCCTTATTTATTTGCTAAAGTAACAAATACGCCTGTTAAATCTAAGGTTGATCTAATATTGGTAAGTCTTAAAACTCTTACCAATTCAAAAGCTTATTCGTCTTATGACCAAATAATGAAAACAATTTTATCTAGTGTTCTTAATTTAAGTAAAGCTGACACAGATGCCCTATATCTAAGTAAAACCGATTTAGATAGCAAAATTAAACAATGTGAAGCAAGTAATATTATTTCCAATCAAGTTACTTTTTCTTTTAATCTTAAAACATATAATTTAGATAATTCTACGACGGATGATTACAAGTTTTTTAAAACACTAGAAAAACAAATAAATGACGGTGTAATTAATATGAACGATGTAATTGTTGGTTACTTAAAATTGATAGAAGCTATTAATTTCTAAAAGCAAATAATTATATTTGAATAGCATTTATCTAAATTAGAAAATAAGATAATTTTTTGCTTGTTAACTTTATTGACGGCAGATATTAATAAATAGATTTTCGATAATAATCATTTAATTCACAAAATCTAAAAATTGTTTTACTATACAAGTGAAACAATTTTTTAGTATTAATTAAAATTATAAAGAAGAAATAGGATTTTAGATAAAATCATAAATCATTGTAACAATAGGTGTTTTAAGTAAAAATAAGCAAATAATTACTCTAATATAGTGCATATGTTTATAAGAAGTATCAAAATTGGAGCAACAATATATGTATATATATTATCGTTTTTATTATACATTTTACTACTAATTATCACTTTGATAAAATATAATATTTATGTTGTTTGATGAATCCTTTTTAACTATTACCCTTAGTTATAGTGCTTTAAGCATTAATTTTTATTCAAACAATAGTTAAATATTCACCGACCCAATAGTCGGTTTTTCATAAAACACTAATAGGTGAATGTTTTAAGTGCGCAAGCGAAAAAAAGTCATAAGTTGTATTTAACTTATGACTTTTTTATTTATAACATAACGTTTAATTAGCGTAATCAGATTCTGCATTAGCATAGCTATTGTTAAAGGCCCGACCCCACCTGGTACAGGTGTTATTTTAGAAGCGATGTTAATCACATCGTCAAAATCAACATCGCCATATAATTTACCATTGGTACGATTCATACCAACATCGATAACGACTGCCCCTTGTTTTACATATTCATGGTTAATCATTCGATCCCGACCGATTGCGACGATAAGAATATCAGCTAATTGGCAGACTTCTTTAAGGTTAGTTGTTTTTGAGTGACATATTGTAACCGTAGCGTTTTCTTTTAATAAAAGTCCAGCAACGGGTTTACCGACAATGTTACTCCGCCCGATAATTACAGCATGTTTGCCTTTAATTATGACACCAGAACGTTTCAACATTTCAATTATCCCAACAGCTGTGCCCGGATGAACATACTTGTCGTCCCTTTGGATCCAAGCGTGACCCACCACAAGCGGATGGAAACCATCTACGTCCTTTGTTGGCGGAACAGCGCTTAAAACGGCTTGCTCGTCAATATGAACCGGTAAAGGTAATTGGATGATGATACCATGGACATTTTCATCAATAGCAAGGCCATTAATAATTTTAACGAGTTCAATTGTTGTAATTGAGGTTGGTTTCTTTATTAATGCAACTTTAATGTTTAAAGCTGCGCCTTGTTTAATTTTGCTTCTAATGTAAGTGTTACTTGCATCATTATCACCGATTTGAACGATTGTTAAAGCTGGTTTAATTCCCTTTTTTAAAAGAGCATCAACCTCAACTTTTACTTCCGCTTTAATTTCAGCAGCTATTTTTCGGCCATCAATTATCATTGTTAACTCCTTTTGTTTCAATCATGTTAAAATTATTATAATATTTAATTTATAAATTAGACCATTTTAAAATTAAAATAATAAATAATTGAGGTAACCCATTTATGAATAAGCAACTTCAAAAACAGTATTTAATCGGTTCGTCAATTGATATTCACAATACGATAGTTTCTGATCAAAAAATTACTTTAGGTGGTTTGTCATTTGACAAACAACGAATAATTGTAGCTCACTCTGACGGCGATATTATTTTACATGCAATTGCTGAAAGTATTCTTGGTGCTTTAGGCTTAGGTGACCTCGGTGAACATTTTAGTGATACGAATGAAATTAATAAGGACATTAGTAGTTTAGTAATTCTTAATTATTGTTTAAAATTAATGAAACAAGCAAATTATGAAATTAATAATATTGATTTAACTGTAGTCTCTGAAGATATTTTTTTCAATCATATCAAGCAGGTAATTGCAGATAACTTAAAAGACATCTTAGATTGCCAATTTATCAACCTTAAAGCAACTAGATATGAAAATAACACAAATCATCAAATAACTGTTTATGCGACAACAATGTTGCAAATAAAGTTATAGTTCATTGACACACGGCAACTATAAATTTTTAATGACTTTAAATTGGTGTTACAATTAAAAGGATATTAATTTTTAAGGAAGTAAGAACATGGATAATAAAGATAAAAAAATGTATGACGTTTTAATTATTGGAGGAGGCCCTGCAGGCTTAACAGCCGCTATTTACGCTGTTAGAGCAAATCTAGTAACCGGCTTCATTGAAAAGGATGCACCAGGTGGTAAGATTGTAAAAACAGCATTTGTTGAAAATTACCCAGGCTTTAGCAAAACTGAAGGACCTTCATTAGCGATTGCAATGTTTAATCAAACAACTTCATTAGGAGCTGAATACATTTATGGTGATGTTTCAACTATAAGTGTTGATGGTAAATATAAAATTGTGAAAACCAAAGATGGCAAAGAAAGATATGCTAAAGCTGTTATTATTGCAACCGGAACTGAAAATCGTAAAATTGGGTGTCCTGGCGAAAAAGAATATGAAGGCAAAGGCGTTTCATATTGTGCGATATGTGATGGAGCATTTTTTAAGGGGCAAGAAATCGTTGTTGTCGGTGGCGGAAATTCTGCAATCGAAGAAACATTATATTTAGCTCAAATAACAAAAAAAATTCAATTAATTCATTGGATGAAGGAATTCCAAGCTGATCCAATTGTAGTAGATAAAGTTAAAAAATTAACTAACGTTGAAATACATTATGAAACTAAAGTAGCAGAAATTATTGGAAATGGAAAATCTGTGACAGAAGTATTATTAGAAGATATTAATACTAAAGCTAAATCTTCAGTTAAAGTAACCGGGGTATTCCCATTCATCGGTTTAATTCCAGTTACTCCTGATGTTGCTAAATTAGGAATCGCTGATCCCAATCATCATTTTGTTTTAGCAGATGATAATATGCACACAAAGGTAGAAGGCATTTTTTCTGCTGGAGATGTTAACAACAAAAAAATTAGACAAATTTCAACAGCAATTAGCGACGGTTCAATTGCTGCATTAGAAGCAAAAGACTATATCAATAGAATAGATTGAAATTAGTTTTATAAATAATAAAATATAGACTTTTGTAATTTAACAAAAGTCTATATTTTTTATTGTCATAATTTAAGTAACTACTTAAATTTAAAGCCTGTTTATTATAATTATAATAATTAAACATCTAAAAGATTTATTCGTCTTTATTTTCGCTCGACTTAGTATCCTTTGGGTTTTTTACATCTTCGACTTCTTTTTTTTGTTTTTTAACTTTTTCTTTATTAATATGATCAAGGACATCATCGGTATAGAAGTGTTCCTTTTTTTTCTTAATAAACATGTTACGGACATCTAGTGGTGTTAAATCTAGAGCGGTAATCACATTACTTCCAATTTCTTTTTCTTCTGGTAATATGACGTTTAAAATGACTCCAACAATAACAGCGACACCATTTCCCATTAAAGCTATGTTTGGATGTTTTGAAAATATTAGAACAGCGCCACCTAAACCAAAGGCCATCAGAACACTAAAGATGACAATGTTACGAATATTAGACATATCGATATTGTCAGATATGATTAAACGTAAACCATTACTAGCAATCATTCCGAACAGCACAATTTCGATTCCACCTAATACAGGTTTAGGGATAGCAAATATTAAACCAGTTAAAGGTGCTAAAAAGCTAATACAAATAGCGATTATGGCTGCTCCAAAAATAACTCACACTGAGGCAACTTTAGTTATCGCTACTACTGATGTGTTTTCACCATATGAAGTATTAGCTGCTCCACCCATACTAGCTGATACAATTGTTGCTAATCCATCTCCCATTAGAGTTCGATGAACACCAGGGTTTTTACCAATAAAATCACGATTAGTAATTGCGCCAATATTGGTATGGTCACCGATATGTTCAGCAATTGTGACAATTGCTAAAGGAGCAATTGCAATTAATGCTGATGGGTGAAAGCCTGTTCCCATGGCATTACTATTTGGAGTTAAACTATTTTGGTTAGCTGCAGGATTGTATGAATAAGGCATTTGCCACATGTGACCAACATCAGGATATCATTTTCAATCTGCTGTGTTAGTTAATTTATCAGTATTAAACATTGCTGAATATCAACTACTATTTTGTCCCAAGTGAGCAAAACCCATAACAATTAATGCGATGATAATCCCACCGACTAAACCAACTAGTATTGGAATTATTTTAAAAATCCCTTTTGATAATAGAATACAACATACCACAATACCTAAGGTACCAACGCTAATAGCGATTGCACTTCAAGTGGCACTCATGTTTACACTTGATGTATCACCACCGGCTGGTTCGAATTGACTTGTCATACCAGTAAAGCCAGCATCACCGATTGCATTACCCATTAAGGATAAACCAATCATCATGATGGCGGGACCTATCACAATTGGGGCCAAGAGTTTTTTGATTCACGCTGATCCTTTGGTGACGCTAATGATTGATGCGACGATGACATAGACAACACCAGCAGTAATAATTCCAATAAAGGCACTATATCCTGTTGTGGCATAATACAAACCTAATGATGTGACATAAGCAAAGGATGAACCCAAATATATGGGGACTTCAAACTTTGTACATATCATATAAATGATTGTTCCTAAACCTGACCCAAAGAAAGCTAATTGAGGGCTTATAACCATATCAGGGCCACCATTTGCACTAGCAATACTATTTATTAAAATAGGCCCCAATATATTCGAACCAAACATTGCTAAAACATGTTGGAATGAAAATAAAAGAACCTGAATTTTTGATTTTGGAATTTGGTGGACATCAACTAGAAGTTTATTAGGTTGCTTCTTTAATTCAGTTTGACTTGAAGTGTTCTTCAAGGCTACCACCTCGCTTGTTGTTTAAATAAGTATATCAATAAATCACCTTTTATGCACTATAAATAGTGTTTTTAATTATTATAAATAATCTATTTTTATTTAAACCTTAGTTAAAAAATAATGAGAACTTTTATGAAATATATAATAACAAAAAAAGTTATGTTCAATCACTCGAACATAACTTTAAGGATTATCTATTCAGATTTTTCAGTTTCACTAAATATTCTAAATAACGGTTCACCTTGTTTAACAAGACCAGAAGTCTTGAGAATTTCTATTTTCCGACCATCAAGTGATTCGTTTAAAGCGATAATTGGAGTGATAGAACTTTTTGAATTATTTTCTAACGCTTCAATATCAGTAGCAACATCATTTTTTTGATTTATCTTTATTAACGGTTTAAATGTTTTCGGATAGCCTTCTTTATCTGTTGCGGCATCAATCCCAATATGGAGTAGCAGTTTAGTACTGTCTTCGGCTTCAAAACCATACGCGTGTCCAAGTTGGGTAAACCAAATTAATTTTACCTTTGAGTAATGATTTAAAGTTACCTTTTGTTGAAACAATGACAATACCTTTACCGGGCAACTCTTTTTAAAGCTTTCATCAGGAACACCCTTCATTAGAATATTTTTCCATCAATTGGTAAATTAATTATATTTCTAAAGTGTTAAAACCTAACGATAATATAAATGATTAATTAGTAAATATAATGATAAATAGAGCATCAAATAAAATAGTTAAAATATATTAAAGGAAAGTATCCAATAGTTCCCTAATTCCATGATGATATTTATTAACATCCTGAATTGATAAATCAGCCATTATTTGACCTTTTTTCATAATAATTAATCTACTACACAATTCCTTTATTTCTCCGATATTATGAGATATAAGAACA
>JAACJV010000008.1 GCA_021378535.1 Ureaplasma sp. Hg1
AAAATTTTCTACAATATTATTTAATAGATTAACTGTTTTGACATCGTTAACATTTCCTAAGTTTTCAACGTTATCAAGGGAGTGAAGTAATATATTTGCATTCATCGGCCCTTTAATACCCGTTGGAGAAATATGACTATTAATATTCTTAATTAAAGTATCATTATCCATACTATTTATATTAGCTCAACTTTGATTAGTAGCGCTTGCATATTTTCCATAGTTAAATGATACATTATCACTTAAAAAGTTATCAGAGTCGTTAGTAAACAAGGTTGCTACAACTGTTGTTGGGATAGTAATAACGGCTGCAGAAACTAATACTGCCCCTAAATAATATTTCCCAAATTTTTTAAAATGTTTAATCATAATAATTACCTCAAGCTTAATTAAATTCAAAATATCGATAAAATTTAAGGTTTTTAACACTAAAATTTTAGAATGTTTTGTATACCCGTATTATATTGTAAAAAAAACAATTGTGCAATTATTTAACATAGTTTAGGAAATAATACAACACAAATATCAAAATTAAGACCAAATTTTGATATTTTTATGTGCAATTGTTTTTACTTATTTTGTAATTTTAATTAGTTTAGAATAGGCTAATGGTAAATTTAGTCAAAGATATTTTCAACTAAATTATCTGCCAAGCCCCATTCGATTGCAAGTGCTTTAACTTCTTCATGATAATTTTTTGATAGGACGCTAGTACTATGTGCATCCATTTCAATAACCACCTTAATATTTTTATGTTTAGCAATTTGTTCTCAAAAGAAACGACACGGATAACTATATTTATCTTTATAAATTAAATAACCATTAGCATTAAAACCAAGGGGCATATCGTATTTAATTGCGGCTGCAATTAATTTATCAATATTCTTAACTAAATGCTCATCAAACTTACGATAAGCGCGAATTGAGATATCTGGGTGAGCCACTAAAACAAATAGACCACTAGCAATGCCTGCTACCATTTGATCATAATATTGATTTAGTAATTCAGGGGTCTTAATATCCAAATTATTAATTCCTTCTTGTTCATCTAGAAGATTGCCGATTCGATGGTTTCCAAAAATCATGTAATCGGTTGTCTTAAGATCATGAATTGCTTGTAAATGTGGTTCCATTTCCTTGCAATATTCGCTTTCATAACCTAATCTTAGTTTGATATGCGAGCCATATTTCTCTTTAGCATGTAACATTTCTTTTACATATTCATCATTAGTTGCTTTTGTTAAACGGAAGGTTCCACCCTTATCATTAGGTCAATAAATATGTTCGCTAATTCCAAAGCTACGATACCCTTGTTTGATTGCAGCTTCAACCATTTCATCGACGGTGTTGATAGCGTGATTACAATGGAATGTATGGGCGTGGTAATTAGTCATTTTAAAACCTATTTTCTTTGTTTACTTTTTTCTTTAAGGTTGATATTTTCAAGTTCAAGATCACGTTTGTGATTTAACATTTCCTCTATTTTTTCTTTAACTTTATTATACTTCATTTCATCGTCTGTGATATTCATTTCTTTATCAATATAACTATTAATATTTTTTTCATAACGTTTAATTAAAATATTATTTAAAATCTCTGGCATCATCGCTGGTTCATAAACACTACCGTAATTAATTTGAAAGTATAAAATATTTTGAAGCGTATTTGCTAATTTAGGATTATCTAAATACGTAACAACATGATCTATATTGGCTTTATTAATCTTGGTTACATTAGGATAAAGCACATAATATTGTTCAATTAGAGTGGCTAAATTTCTTAAATCTTTATGGAAAAACTGATTTAATTTAACGTGAAAAATATCTATCGCATGGACATCATAACAAAAATAACGAATTAAATCTTCTTCTAAATTGAATAATGCTTCACTTACATCGTCATTTTGCTGTGCTTCATTATTAGGTAAATTTATTCTACTTTTATTAGAATAATTAGACTGGCGATATTGCTTTGTTTGCTTAATTACTGGTTGAAGTAATTCCTTAATAGTTGCTTCATTAAAATTAGTAACATTAGTAATTGTTGTTATTTGTTCCATTAAATATAAGTTGCTACCATATTTTTTAATTGTTGCAATAAATCAATTTAGTAATGCTTCTTGATTAATTTTATTTTCTAAATTTTTACTTTTAGAAATTTTTAATGCTAGTAAATAGCTAATTAAATCATTTGTTTTATTTAATGCTGTTTTAGCATCATCGATTCCTAATTGATTAATTAATTCATCAGCATCTTTGATGTTATTAGGAAATGCATCAACGACATACAAACTATAACGATGATGTAAAATATTAACACTATTAATAATTGCAGCTTGACCCGCGCTATCATTGTCAAAACATAGGTTAATGACTTTTAAATGTGGCAAGTTAGCCTGTAATAAATTAAGGTGTTTGCTAGTAAAAGCTACACCCATCGTAGCCACAACATTAATAATTCCTGCCCGATAACAAGCAATTACATCCATAAACCCTTCGACAACATAAAGTGCATCATTATCTTCAAGTCGTTTTACTCGATCTAAATTATAAAGAATTCCTTCCTTATGAAAAATCGGGGTTGTACCTGTATTAATGTATTTGTATTTTGAACTTTTTAATTGATTATATTCACGGGCACTAAAACCAACAATTCTTCCATATTCATCCTTAATTGGGAAAGTTATTCGATTATAAAAGAAATCATAATATATTCCATCATCACGCAAATTAACCAAACCAACTTCATCCAATTGCTTAATATCATAAGTATCTTGTGGCAAAATGTTGCCCATTATTTTATCTTCATTGGTTGCCATTTTAACTATTTGGCGATTTTGTTTTGGTGCAAATCCTATTTCAAAAGTCTTAATAACATCATCATTAATTTGACGATCATGTAAATATTTAAGAGCACTACTGTTTTCTTTATTATCTAGAAATAGAACAAATCACTTATTAACATGGGCGTTTAATGAATATAATTTTTCATGCTTATTGTCAATTTGATAATTGCGCGTAAGTTGATTAATAACATCTTGATTAATGCCAACCATCTTCGCTACTTTAAGAAGGGCTTCACGATAACTAATATTTTCAAATCGTTTTACAAAACCAATGACATCACCCTTAGCTTCACAGCTAAAACAATTATAAAGTTGACGTTCACTAGAAACTGATAAAGAAGGTTTAGTATCATTATGAAAAGGACAAACCCCCCAATGGTTTTTACCTTTTTTAGAAAGTGAAATATATTGACCGATAACGTCAACTATATCTGCTTTTGATTTAATTAATTCGGCAAAGTTTTGCTGTTCCATAAACGCCTCACAATAACTTTCTAATTAGTTTGTTTTAAATAAGTCTTAATCTCAACAATTTTAATTCGTTTTTGTTCCATCGTATCACGGTTTCGAATTGTTACGCTTTGATCGACTTCACTATCGAAATCATAGGTTATACAATAAGGTGTCCCGATTGCGTCCTGACGACGATAACGTTTCCCAATTGATCCTGCAGTATCAAACGAAACGCGCATTCCGGTTTCAACTAAATTAAGAAAAACAGTTTTAGCTTGTTCCTTTAATTTATTTGATAATGGTAGCACAGCTGTTTCATATGGTGCTAAGGTGTGATTTAAATGTAGAACGATACGAGTATCGTTTTCAAGTTGTTCCTCTTCATAAGCATCACACAAGATTGCATACATTAATCTTTCAACCCCAACTGATGGTTCAATTACATAAGGGATTACTTTTGTTTTTGCTTCAACATCTAAATAACTTAAATCTTTTTTAGATCCATTTTGATGTTGCTTTAGATCATAATCAGTTCGGTTCGCCAAACCCCACAATTCACTTCAACCTTGGGGAAATAAATATTCAAAGTCAATTGTTCTTAAAGCGTAATGACTTAATTGTTCCTTAGCATGTTCTTTAACTTTAATATGTTGTTTTTTTAAACCACATGAATGATTAAGAAAGTGTTCAATTTTTGTTTTTAAAACTTCAAATTGAGCTTCACTATCCTTAGGAAAACAAAAGTATTCTAATTCCATTTGTTCAAATTCACGGGTTCTAAAAATAAAGTTACCTGGCGTTATTTCATTTCGGAAAGATTTCCCAATTTGACCAACCCCAAATGGTAGTTTTAAACGCATACTCCGTTGAATATTTTTGAAGTTAATAAAGATTCCTTGAGCAGTTTCAGGACGTAAATAAAGCGATGCTTTATCGTTTTCAATTACCCCTTGAAAAGTTTTAAACATTAAGTTAAAATTTCTAACTTCAGTTCAATCTTGTTTATCACATTTTGGACAACGGATTTTTAAACTTTGCAGATAAGATTGAATAATGTCATTCCCTGATGTTTCACTAATAATCACACTACTATCAGCTGCCTCAATTAATTTATCTGCTCGAAAACGACTTTTACAAGCTTTACAATCAATTAAGGGATCACTAAAATTACTTAAGTGGCCACTCGCTTGTCAAACTGCTGGGTTATAAATAATGGCTGAATCTAACCCAACTACATCAACATCTTTAGTGACAAATTCTTTTCATCATAAATCCTTAATTTGTTTTTTAAGAATAACTCCTAATGGTCCAAAATCTCACGCGTTTGCTAGTCCGCCATAAATTTCTGAATTAGCGAATACAAAACCATAATGTTTTAAATGGTTAACAATTGTTTCTTGTTTTAAATCTTGTTGCTTATCGATTTGTTTCATCTTACCTACCTATATTGATTACAATGTTAATATTATAGTATAAATTAGAAAAAAAGCAGCACTTAATAAGTGTTGCTTTAATTTGATAAAATATTAATTAATATCATTTTGCATTTTTAACTGCTGCCTTTTTATTAATCTTAGCCATCAATCAATTATTCAATTTAGAATAATGCATTCCTGGTCCAACTTTTTTACTAACATATCAGCTACTAAAACTGAAGACGATAATCCCTGTTACTAAAGAGTTAATAGCATTAGCTGCTAAGAAGACTTCAATGTCTTCTGTTTGGATAGAAATATTTCGCATAATATATAACATTGGTAATCCAATCCAAATCCCTTGCGCTCCTGAAACTAAAATCGAAGGAACGACTTTACCAGAAGCTTGGAAAATTGTCATACTAGCAGATTGTAAAGCGAATAAAGGAATTTGTAACATTGTCATCAATAAGAAGAAATGAGCATCCTGCATTTGCTGTCCTTGCTTAATATCAAAGATGTTAAGCAACGGTACGGCGAGTCCAAATCCAATTACGAAATAGATGAAGATACCATAAATCGCAGTGTATAAGGTGGTGATCCAAAAAGTGGTCTTAATTCGGTTATATTGTTTTGCCCCGACATTATAACTCATAATCATCCGGGACCCCCGGACAATTCCAATCGTGGCCGTAAAGACAACATTATAAATCGGGAGGATTGCTCCATTTAAAGTTTGATAATAATTGTTACCTTTGGCTGGTTCAAGATCATGGGTTAATTCCACCAAAAATGTTTGTTGTAAGGAGGAACTAATTGAGTTAGAGAAATTTCGTAAAAAAGACGGTAGTCCAATTAAAATTACCCCACCAATGATTAGTAAGTTAAAGTTTAAGGTTTTAAATGCATTCAATGTCAAATGCGTCGTGGCGGTTCGATTCAACCAGACGATAATCAAGAGGATGGCAAATGCATTAATAACATAAGCCATAACAGTTGCTGAGGCTGCCCCAACAACACCTTGTTTTGCATATTCCATTAAAACATAATCAAGGATAATATTACAAGCATTAGCAACAATCGCAGCAAACATAACATTTACTTGGCGACCTTCTGAATTGATTAAGTTAGAACCAACTTGGACGAATCCTAAAAACATCGTACCACTAGCAACGATTCTAATAATGTAACTTGCATAAGTAACCGCTGTGGCCGTATAAGTGGAGTAGTAAGAGTTTAATAAATCATTTTGACTTGGACTTAAATTAAACCCATCTAAGTTAATACTCGAGTTAAGCCCAGCATATGCTTGACCACGAACTCAAATTGGACCAATGATAATCATGATAATTGTTAATACAAAGGTAAATGTTAAAGTAGATTGTAATCCTGCAGATCATATTTGACTTGCTTTATTAGATTCTTTTCGACCGATTGCTAAACTATAATGAACTGCTGTCCCCATTCCAAATAATAATGAAATAGCAATTAATACCATTAACAAAGGAGCAACTAAAGCGTTTGCCATTCGCACAATGTCAGTAACATCATAAATTTGTAAGGTTGACGCTGCTGCTGCCGTTTCAGGCGCGGCTTGTAATTGATGAATTAAACTGGCAGCTTGTTCATATAGTGAACCACCATTATATTGTCCAAAAACGTTATCATTAGTATGAACACCATCGCTAGGAATAATATTCACTTGCATGATTTGATCTATAAAGGTATATAACCCATTCATAAAAGCGATAATAACTGAGGGAATACCTACTTTTAATAATGCCTTTCAAACTGGCGTATGACGAAATAAAATTTCAGCTTTAGTTGCTTTTTTTGTCTCGAACATTTATGCCTCCCTTATAGGTGATTTTAGTTTGATACCGTAATAACTAAAAATTATAGCACTTTTCATTTAAAAAACGTTGAATATAATTATTATTTTATTAAATTAGGTATATTTATATGTACAACTTGAACAAGTTTAAGAAGTTAAAATATCATCTTAAATAGTTATAAAAATGGGCTTATGATCACCCTTCATTGCTTATAAATAAATGTTATATCTAAGGGGTGATGGATTTACTATTTGATTTTTATAAGTTAAAATTTTAAGATATTTTTATTTCTTAAAGCCTATAGTTAAATAAATCTTGTAATAACAAACGGAGTTAAAACCATAAAAGTAAAGCAAATAATAATTAAAAAATATAACAAGTTAAAGTTTGACTTGTTATATTTTATGTTCTTTTTATCTAGTGTAATTATTCGTCGCTTGTTGCTTCATCATTAAAACGAGTCGTATCAAAGAAGTTAATATCTTCTGCGATTTCAGTTTGATGAAATTCAATTTTAGGTAATTCATTAATTGATTCAATCCCAAAAATATCATAAAATTTTTGACTTACCGCATATAAAAATGGGCGCCCTGGAGTGTCGGCTCGACCAACACCAACGATTAATCCTAGTTCAACTAGTTTTTGAATTGTTCCGGTTGGATCTTTTTCACGAATATTTTCAATCTTACTTTTAGTACATGGCTGGTTATAAGCAATGATTGCCAATGTTTCCATTACTTTAGCAGTTAAAGGATTTTTTAATTTAACATTAACTAACTGGCCTAACGCTTCCTTGTTACATGGTTTAGTGAAGAATTTAAAACGTTCTCCAAAGTTACGAATTACAATCCCACGACTATGTTCATGATCGTAATATTTCATCATTTCCTTTAAAACCTTACGAACTAATTCAGCTGGTAAACCTGTAATTCGTTTCATGTCAGGTACGCTAATACCTTCGTTCCCTGAGATATATAAGGCAGATTCAATAATTGACATAATTGCATCTTTATCAAAATCTATTACAATTTTAGCACCGTTTGCTTCATCGGCTGATTTATCAAAAATATTGATTTCACGGGTGATTGCTTGACTTGCATTATGAGGATGATCATTTTTTTCAATATGAATAATATCATCAGTGTTATTACTAACTTCTTTAATATCTTCCTCTTCTTCGATATCTAATAACTCATTAATTTCTTTAAGTTCATTATTATCTTTAAGATCGTTATTGTTTTGGTGATCCATTGTTTTCGTCCTCTTTTAATTCTATATTATCTTCTTCGTTATCTTCTTGCTGAGGTTTTTTTATATGTTCCAAAGCAATTTCATTATTTAATAACATTGCACTACGAATATCATCAACATCATCTTCTTCTATTTTTTCGTTATTTTTAATGATGTAAATTTCATCACCTTGTTCTTCTTGTAATAATTTAATTTTACGATACCTTACTAAAACTAACAACGCAACAAAAGTTGCACAAAAATATTCTGGTGATAATTTAAGCGGGTCTAACGATTCAATATACTCAGTCAACGACATCTTTTCAAATGTATTGTTCTTTACTAAAAACTCCATAAACTCATCTTGAATATCACCGACATTAATTTCTTTAACAACTACTTTACGTTGCACGAAAGTCGTTTCAACATACTTATTCATTAAATTCATCATTGCCAGCCGTAAATGCTCAACGTTGGCGTGTTCAGGCAATGGTGCTTCAGGAATAGTTTCGGGAATGTAAATATCAAAATCTTCTTTCAATTTACTCATTAACTTCATTCTTTCAGCTTGTTTTTCACGAAACAATGGAATAGCTTCCTTATATTTTTTGTATTCTAGTAGACGTTGAATGAAACGGTCTCTTTCATAATCACCCTCATAACCATTAGCGCCGTCAACCTCAACAGGAATTAAGTAACGAGCTTTTAATTCAATTAGATATGAAGCCATAACTAAATAATCTGAGGCTGTATCAATTTCTAAAGTATCAATATTTTCACTTATATATTTCAAATATTGATCAGTCAAAGCTGCAATATTTAAGTTTAAAATATCCATCTTCTTATTTTTTATTAATCCTAATAAAACATCCAAAGGACCGTCAAAGTCGTTTAGCTTAAAATTAATAAAACTGGGACTATCATCAACTTCTAATAATTCTGACTCGCTTACTTCAATTGCCATAATTAGATTTTTCTTTCGTTAGTTCGTTTATAAAAATTAACATCAAATTTTTCGTGATGTTTAGTTTTTATTAAAGCGAAATCTGCTAAACTAAAATTTAGAATTTTATTGCAATGGTAATCTTCGCGCAATGATGAAATAATTAATTGATCAGCATGACATAAAAATTGTTCATAAACTGATTTTCCACCAATCACAAAACTGTCACGATGACCATAATCATAAATGTATGAATCAATCGAATGATAGACTTCGACACCTTCTGCTTTAAATTCAGGGTCCAAACTTAAAACAATATTTTCACGATTTGGTAGAGCCTTACCTATCGAATTATAAGTTGCTTCCCCCATCACAACAACACCATCTTTTGTTGTTGTTTTAAAGTGTTCCATTTCGGCAGGAATTTTTCAAGGTAATGTGTTATCGATTCCGATTCCACCTTTGATATCCTGACATCATATCATTGTAAGCATTATACTGCCACCTTTCCTTTAATAGCTGGATGATGTTGATAATTTTCAAATTCAAAATCATCTATTTTAAAATCTTCTATTTTTTTAACTTTTCGTTTTATTTTTAATTTACACAACGGATAAGGTTCGCGTGTTAGTTGCAATTTTACTTGTTCTAAATGATTTACATAAATATGTGCATCACCCAAAGTGTGAATAAAATCCTTTACTCCTAAACCACAAACATGAGCAATCATATGTGTGAACAATGCATATGAAGCAATGTTGAATGGTACTCCTAGAAAAATATCGGCACTCCGTTGGTATAATTGACATGATAAACGATTTTGATCGTCAACATAGAATTGAACTAATGTGTGGCACGGTGGTAAAGCCATGTCCTTAACTTCAGCGGGGTTTCATGCAGAAATAATTAGACGACGGCTCCGGGGATTAGTTTTAATTTCATTGATTAAATTTTTCAATTGATCAACCCCATTAAAATTACGTCATTGTTTACCATAGACTGGTCCTAACTCACCATGTTTAATTGCAAAATCTGAATCATTTTTTATTTTGTCAACGAATTCTTCTAAAGTTTCCTTTTGATAATCAGTTGATTTTTTATATTTTTCATATGGTCATTCATTTCATATTCGAACATTATTATCTACCAAATATTTAATGTTGGTATCTCCATTAATAAATCATAATAATTCATGAATAATGGCACGAACTGCAACTTTTTTTGTCGTTAGTAAAGGGAAGCCTGCTTCAAGATCATAACGGGTTTGATAACCAAATGTTGAAATGGTATCAGTTGCAGTTCGATTACTAGTTTGATGTCCCTCTTTTAAAACATGTCGCAATAAATCTAAATATTGTTTCATTTGGACTCCTTTAAATTAATTTATACTATATTTAATATTATATAAGAAATTAACCTTATATGGTTACATATCGTTCAATTAATATTTTATAAATAAAATATCATCAATGTAATCCTACATTAATGATATTTTTAATTTATTATTATATTTATATAAAACTACTTATTTTTTAGTTTTAGTCTTATTGCTTTCATTAGCTAATTTATCATAGACACTAATCATTTGCGTACGAATGGTTTGCGTAAAAATTTCACTATCAATATTTATAAATTTGCTTGCTTGGATTGGATCACAAATCTCTGCTTTTAAATCATGACTTTTTCGTTTTGGGTATACATTTCCAAGTGAATCTTCTTTTTCTATTCAACCACCACTATTGAATAATACAATTGGTTGAATAGCTATTAAGTTGGTGTATGCTGGATGTAAACATCCGCTTTTGAATTCTCCGAATTCATCTTTAGCGCTACGTGTTCCTTCTGGAAAAACGACAATTGAACGACCTTCTTTAATATATTTATTTTGTTTTTCAATTGTTGAATGTATTTGGCGTAAGTTATCACGGTCAATAAAAATTGTGTCAATTAGTTTCATTGGCGACGCAAATTTAGCTTTTTCTAATTCAATTTTACCGATGAAGATTGGATTAGAACCACCTAAATCCATAATTAATTTTAGAATTACTAAAGGATCAATGTTGCCCTTGTGGTTAACTAAATATAACATTTGTTTATTAGCTAATTTTTCACGTCCTGAACTAACAACGTTTGCTCCCTTAATAAAAATAGCTAAACTACAAAAGCTTCTAACTTTCTTGTAACGTTCTTCAATCGTATAAGCATCATCTGCTTTTTCATATTTTTTTAATCATCGGTTACAAGACCATAATTTCATCACTAAAACTAATGATGCAAATGGAACTGCTATTCCGTGTAATATTTCTCTTAAAATTTTCATTAAATCACCTTTAAGATATTATACACTATATCATCAATCTATTTTTAATAAATTAAAAATATAAAATTTGTGATGTTTAAAAAATAAAATTAATTATCACAAATGAAATATTTAAATTAAAATACATTTCAAATTCAATAAAAGAATTTGAAATGTATTATTTGATTAATATTAAAGTTTCTTGAGAATAAATTATCAATTACTTTTCAATAACATTTTTTTTAAATTATTAAAAAAAATGAATATATTCACCAATAATTTTATTCACTTGTGAAGGGTCTGATTGCAATCTCCCCTTAATGGCTAACTTAATGCCAACCTCAATAACATCACATTGATCTTTAAAAACTGTTTCATTAAAAAACACCTTTAAAGGTAAATCACACTTTGGTTTCACTTTTTCAAAATCATTGATTGCACTAATGTCAATCAAATATCCTCCACGAACTATTTGTTTATCAACTACACTTCCATATAAAGCTATTAAATTCATTTTTATTACCTCTATTTAATTATCTTATTAATTAAATAGTTCAACACTTAAAATGTTGCTATTTACGTTGTAAATTAATATAGTTTTTTTGCTAATTTACTTGTTGTATAATTGTTCAATCACTCTTACTACTTCATCAATACTTAAACTAGAAGTGTCTAAAACAATTGCATCATCAGCCCGCTTTAAAGGTGCGATAACACGATTAATATCTTTTGA
Source organism: Ureaplasma sp. Hg1 (assembly GCA_021378535.1). Taxonomy (GTDB): domain Bacteria; phylum Bacillota_I; class Bacilli_A; order Mycoplasmatales; family Mycoplasmoidaceae; genus JAACJV01. Next base: position 11,754 of record JAACJV010000008.1, read on the forward strand.
GTCACGCATTTCAATGTCTTTTAGAATGTCTTGGTATTGATATTTAATTCCATTATTTTTATCTTGTAATTCCTCTAAACGACGTTGCGCTCGAATTTTAGCTGAAGCAATAAGAAAAATTTTTATATCAGCATTAGGTAGCACGATTGTTCCAATGTCTCGACCGTCCATAATTACATCGTGATTAGCTGCAATTCTTTGTTGATCCAATAAACACTTTGCACGTACTTCAGGAATAATGGCAATTTTACTAGTTAGCGATGCTACTATCGGACTGTTTATTAAATTTGCTACATTAGTTGAATTAAGAAAAACTTTATCTCCATCTAAGGTAATATCTACGTCTAATAACATTGCTTTCAAAACATCAATGTTTTGATAATCTAATTTTTTTTGAATGATATGTAATGCATAAGCACGAAACATTGAACCAGTATTTACATAGAGTAAATTTAGTTTTTTTGCTAAAATTTTAGCAACAGTTGACTTGCCTGAACCCGCTGGTCCATCAATCGCTATTTGTTTCATTTAAGTACCTCCTGATTAACTATAAAACCATTAGAGTTAAAACAGCTATTGCGACTGCAAAACCAATAATAACTAATATTATTAAAAGAGCTACAATGGTTCGATAAAAATGGTTGAAATCCCTAGTATCACTAATTACATCATTTTTAACTTTTGGTAAATCAACATTAGAAGTTTGATTAACGTTGATAACTAATTGGTTAAGTTTAGCTAAGTTATGTTTACTTTCAAGTGGAAAAGCATTAATTTTATCGTAAAGCTTAGCAATGTCTTGTCGTAAAGCAATGATTTTTTTGTATTGTCCTTGGCCCTCAAGAATGTCTTCATGAACATATCCCGAATCCTTTTTATAAGTATATTCAATCTCGCTTCAATTTAAAACATCTTCACTTTTATTAATAATATATTTTAAATCCATTTGTTCCATAATATTTCAAAGGTTTTTAATTTCTTGATGTTTATCTAAATCAGTATTATCAATGTAGATTACTTCTAATAAATATTGGTTAGTTTGTTTAAAAGAATTTTTGATTATGGGATTTATTTTATCAATTTGTCGAATGTAACTTCCGATTTTTTTATTACGGATTGTTAATTGATTGAATACCATTCCTTTTCTTTTAATTTGTTCACGGTAATCTTTATATTTTTCATATCTTGTTTGCATTTCTTCACCCTTTTAATATATAAACGTCTATAATAGCACTATAAACATTATATATTAATAATTATGAAAGGAACTAAAAATGGATATAATTGCTGTTGTTGATAAAGCAAAATGCATTGGCTGTGCTTCTTGTGAAATGGTTTGTCCCGTCGAGGCAATTCGGGTTGGTGAAGATTTTAAAGCTTGAGCTAATGAAAAATGTATTGCGTGCGGGGCTTGCTGTGCGGTCTGTCCGACCCAATGTATTACGATGGAAGCAATTGACGTTTGAAAAACTAAAGTCGCAGAAGAATTATCTAAACATAAAAAATAGTAACTCATCTAATCGCATCACGATTAGTTTATGAATTACTATTTTTTATATCTATAAGGAAACTAACAGCTTTAGTTCGCTAAAACAACTAAAGCTGTTGCCACAACATAATTTGTTTCGTGGCTGATACTTAAACTTATTAAATAATTTTGAAAATTGCAACATGGTTGATCACGGTTATTATAAATTTCAATGTGGTGCATAAGAAGCCTTCGATCTAACGCTTTAATGATTGCTTCCTTGGCAGCCCAACGACTTGCAATAAATTCTTTTTTTAATCTTACATTATTAATTAGTAAGTATTCTTTATATTCATTAGATGTTAAGAAACGCTTTAATAATTTTTCGTTATTAAATTCTGCTCGATTAAGATTAACTATATCAACACCCTGATTAATAAAATAACCATAGAATTGCATGATTATGTATTACCTTGGTTTTTATCTTGTTTAATTTGATCCATATCGCGTTTTAAATTTTCCATTTGTTTTACCATATGGTTATTTTGAAAACCAGTCTTATTCATTTCAGCAACATGCTGATTTAGTGATTTAACATTATTTTTTAAATTGATGTTTTCGTTATTAAGTTTTTCATTTTCTTTTTTTACATCATTTCGTAAACGTTCAAGATTTTGGTTATCAATGCTGATGGCTTCCATTTTTTTTAAAATTTCATCTAGTGTAAGATCTACCTGATTGGTGTCATAACCATTAAGTTGTGTCTCAAATTTTGTATCTACAATTTTAGTTATAAATGTTTGAATATCTTTCATTTTATTACCCGCTTATCTTATTTTATATAATATTAATATATAATAAATTAAAACACATTAAAGGGAATGATGACATGAAAAATATTGTTTATAGCTTAAATCAAGAAGAAGTAATCGAACTTCAACTAAAATTAAAAGACCATTTAGTTGATACTAAAATTTACCACGTCAAAGCTACCTATCAAATTTTTGATACCAAAATTTATATTTATAATAGTAATAAAATTGTTTTGCAAGGTAAGAGTACAAAGGTTGTAGCGAGTAAATTTTTTGATAAATATGAAATGATTAATCAACCTGCTAAGAGTGAATCAGAACAAAAATATTATAATTTAAAAAACTTTAATACCATTGGTAGTGATGAGGTTGGTGTTGGCGATTTTTTTGGTGGTTTAATTGTTTGTGCGGCCTATTTAAAAAAAGAAAATATTGAAGCAGTTAAAGCTTTAGGTGTTAAGGATTCAAAAAAACTAACTGATGCCCAAATGCTAAGAATGTATCCTGAATTAATTAAATTAGTAACTTATGAAATCCGTCATTTAAGTCCTAAACAATATAATAAAATGTATGAACAATATCAAAATAGTCACATTCTTAAGGCTTATTTACATCATCACGCTATCACTTCTTTAGCCTACCGGATTGAAGAACCATTCAAAGTAATTATTGACCAATTTGCAAGTAAAGATAATTATTATAAATATTTACGAAGCTTAAATTTAGAAAGAACAGATATTGATATCTTTGCAACGCAAGCTGAAAGTCATTATGATGCTGTTGCCTGTGCTTCCATTATTGCGCGGGTTGAATGAATTAGACAAATGACTAATTTAAGCAAAAAAATTGATATCAATTTACCGTTTGGTGCTAGTGATATCAAAGTGATAGTCGCTGCTAATGCAGTGTTAATGGAATACGGTGAAGCCTTTTTAAGAAAAATAGCAAAGGAACATTTCAAAACAATGGATGATCTCCTTATTGCTAAAAAATAGTTGTGAAAACAACTATTTTTTTAATAACCTTCATCAGGGTCGACTTCAATTGCATTTTGTTTATCTAAGCGTTCACGCTTTTTAGCTGATCGTCATAAACTAATACAAATTAAAACCACAACTAATAGCGATGCTAACACTGACATTACGATAATTGTAATGTGGGTATAACGGTGACTAGCCTCTGAGTTATCTTTGTTACCAGCAAAATTTCAATTTTGTTTTGTATTCTTTTGATACTTAGATAAATCACCAGCTAAAAAATTATTACTGACATCAATGACTAATTTATCACTTAATTTAGCAATGGAATCAATTGGTAAAGAAGTTAATTTATTATCATTTAGAGATAATGTTTCTAAATGAAGGTTTTTGTCAAAAACCCCATTAGGGAAATTAACTAATTGATTGTAGCCTAAGTCTAGTTTAGTCATATTAATTAAACTATTAAATGTTTGTAAAATAATTTTATTAATTTTATTATAACTTAGATCTAAGGTGCTAATTTGTTGATTGTTTTGGAATGCGTTAGCTTCAATCGTTTGAATATTATTATGACTTAAATCTACTTTTTTTAATAATAGGCTATTATTAAAAATTGAATTAGGAATAGTATCTAACATATTATTACTTAGATTAATATCAACTAGGTTTGTAACATCCTGAAAAACACTTCCAATGTGGGTACTAACAATTCGATTATTCGATAAATCCAATGTTTTAATAATATTATTATTCCCAAATTGTGAACTGTTTGTAAAATTTATTATATTGTTACTTAAATCTAAATTAACAATATTGGTTGCGTTCAAAATAACATTCGGAATATTTGCTATTTTATCACCACTTAGTAATAACGTGATTGGTTGGGGATTATTACTATATGTTCAAGATCCAAATATTAGCTTAGGAATATCACTGAAATTTAATGTTGAAACGTTAGTGGCATTATTAAGGTTATTAAAATTGATTGTTGAAATATTTGTATTGCTTTGCATGTTTAATGTTTTTAAACTACTAATATTAACAGCAGCTGGAATATCACTAAAAGCATTAGAACTTAAATCAATATTGGTTAACTTACCATTATTTTTAAAACAATCGTTTGGCAATGATTTTAAACTTCCATTTAATTGAATATCAGTTAAATTAACTAACCCGCCGAAGACATCTTGTGATGGATTAGTAAACGAAATTTTCATTTCATTATCCGTACTAATTGTAAGATTAGTAAGCTTACTTAAGTTCTTAAAAATATTTAAGGTTTCAATTGGTGTTTTTGTATTAGGTAGATACATTGTTTCGAAATCAGTTGTTTGTAAGGTTAAATTTTTTAGGTTTACCATATCACAAAAAGCATGTTTTGAGCCCAGGGCTGATGGTGCTAAAAACCCATTTAAATTAGTTAAATCTAAATTTAAAGAAACTAAATTTTGATAACTATTTTCTAAAAAACTAGTATCAATACTATGGGTAGTTGTTGATGAGGAATTAATAAAAGTTGATGAATTTAAATCTAACGTTAACTGTTCAAGCTGCTTGTTATTAGCTAAAAAACTTGTATCAATTTTAATATCATTATCACTCACTATAGATAATTTTTTTAATTTTTGATTACTATATAAAAAAACATTTGATTGTTTAGTTGCTGTTTTAATATCACTAATATTACCTTTAATTGTTAAAGCGGTTAGACTAGTTAAGCCCTCTAAAATATCAGTCGTTAAATCAATTTTTTGATTACTATTAACCTTTAATGTTACTACTTTAGCTAAATCAGTTGGATCAGTTGTTGAAGCTAGTGTTAATGGTTTAGAAGGTTGCGGTTTTTGAGCATTTATGTTATTGATAATCGCTGTCCCAAAAATAGTACCATACTTACTTTGATAAGTCGTTGTTGTTGGTACTGTAATTTTTTGATTTGTTACTTGTTCATTTAACATTGGAGTTAAGGTTGTTTTATTATTAACTAAAGAACCTGTAACGGCTGCACTAGCTATAATAAAAACAAAATTAAAACCTAGTAAGCAACTAATGATCTTGCGCTTATAATTCATAATATAATTATACAAAAACATCACGACAATAATTAAAAAACATTATCTAAAAGATTGATACTTTAATGGTAATCAATAAAAATTGATATTAAAAAGTGACACCAATGATGATGTCATAATTAATTATTCTATTTAGAGTAAGTTTTTATTATTTCAGCAACTTGATTTGTACAATTATCAATTTCAGTAATATTGAATGTTTTTTGATATGATTGAATATTGTAGTTGATGGTGTAAGTTATTAAAGCATCATTTTGATATTTATCTTTAACAATTACATTTTCAATATTTGGTAATTTCTTCAAATCATTTAATACTTTAATAATTTTTGTTTCCTTACCTAAGGTGATATTAACATCTCGACTAATTGCTAAAGCACTAGCTATCTTTTGATACTGAGTGGCTTTTTGTTTAGTTTCTTTAAGTATTAAATCAAGGTTTAAGGTAATTCCAAAAACTGGTGTTGCTAAATCATACTTCTTTAATTGGTTATGTCTTATTTGACCAACATAACCAATGATTTGTTTATTTTTATCAATAATAGCTAAAGCATTCTCAGGATAAAAATTAGGACATTCTTTAAAAGTTCGATAATTTAATTCAACGTTAAACTTTTCTAATAGACTAGTTACTAAAGCTTTAGCTGTCATCATATCTAGTGGTACTTTTGTTTTGTTTAAACATGATTGATAAAGTGGTGTAGCTAATAAAATAGTTAAATTTTTAAAGCTTTTAGTTTTATCACATAACTGTTGGATCTCAAAAATATTATGAAGCGGTCGTTTCCGAGCATTATTATATTTTAATACATCTAATAAACTAGCAAATAAATTAGTTCTTAAATATTCGCGTTGTTTACTAATGGCATTAATAACTTGATAAGATGAATCTAATTCATAAAAGTTAAATGAATCATTATTAATTTCGTTTGTTAAATTATAAGTCTTAGTTTCGTAACAACCAAAATCAATTAAAAAATTTCTAATTGATCTAAGGTCATTATAACGTTGATAATTTTTATCAACAATGACACTAGCTGTAATTGGTAAGGGATGTAAATTATTTACATCTTCTAACTTCATAATTTCTTCATAAATATCGTGAACGTTATTAATATCCAAACGCATTGGGTGAGCAATAATCGAGGTGTTACTACATTCTAAATTTAAAAGTTTAGTCTTGTGTTTTAAACTTGATAAATGTTTTTTGATTCCTAAAAAAGCATTTAATTCACCGATTGAAATAGCGATTGGTTTAACTTGCGGTATTTTGATATTATTTATAACTTTAATCGTTTCAACATATGGTTCAAGCGTTTTTATCAATTCACTAATGGTTAGTTTTGTTGTTCATAAACTTAATGGTTTACTAAATCTAATTCCAGCTGATGTGGTCGCTTTTAAACGTTCAACAGTTGCTGCAATTTTATTATAATTAAAATTAGCTACTTCAGCATAAATTGCTTTTGTAGTATTATCTACCTTAGAATTAGCAGCACCAATTATGCCAGCTAAAGCGATTGTTTTATTTTCATCACAAATAATTAAATCACCTTTTTTAAGATGGTATTCTTGATTATCTAGACCAATCATAATTTCATCTTTAGTAGCATTTTTAACTGTTATTGAACCTTCGATTTTGGCTTGATCAAAAAAGTGTAAGGGATTAGCTGTAAATAAACTAACGTAATTAGCTAGATCAACAATGTTATCTTGTGGTTTAACATTACAATTCATTAGTTCACCTTTAATTGATCATAATGTTCGTTGATAATTTACTCCATTTAAAGCAACAATACTATAAGCGTTAACATCATCACTTTTAATGTTTACTTCAAGTTCGTGTTTCTTACTTATTTTCAAATCAAAATCTAGCGGTAAAATATATTCCCATCTAAAGTAAATAGCAATTTCACTTACAAATGCAATTAATCCATTTAATTCATTTCGATTACTCGGAATTGCAATATCATATATTTTATCTTCTAAACCTAAATATTTTAAAGGGTTGTTGTTATCAATTTTAACTTCGTCAATAAAAATAATTTGGTTTTTGTCTCATTCACTAATAACCGCATGATTGTGCGGGGTTAATTCATGGTAGGCACACATCATGCCATGACTTGTCACACCACGCATATCACGTTCGGCAATTGTCATTCCACTTATCATTTTAACGCCCTCACGTGCTACAACAACATTGTGGTTGGGAGCTAATTGATCTGCACTACAAATAATTTCACGGATTTCATTATTAACCTTCACTTGACAAATATTTAAAGTATCAGCGTTAGGATGTTTTTTAACTTCCATAATTCGTCCAATCGTTAAATCAGGAGTGTATGGGTGAGTGATTATTTGCTCAACTTCCATGCCAACAGCGTTACATGCATCAATCAAACGAGCATCACTAATATTAACAAATTTTGGTAATAATTTTACTATTAGGTTTTTAGTAATTAACATGATAAACTCCTATCTGAATTGTTTATTAAATTTAAAATCATTATTATACAAATCACGAATATCAGTGATTCCGTGTTTCAACATTACAAGACGTTCAATCCCGATTCCTGCAGCAATTCCGTTTTGGTTCTTTTTAATGTTAGCTGTCTTCATCACATTAGGATGTAACATCCCAGCACCAAGAATTTCGATTCAAGTTGATTGCTTACAAATATTGCAACCTTTACCATTACATTTAAAACAAGCAACATCCACTTCAAAACTAGGTTCAGTAAAAGGAAAGTAACTCAATCGATAACGGGTTTTAGTATTACGACCAAAAATATGAATCATTAAATTATCGATTAATCATTTAAGGTTAGCTAAATTAATATCTTCCCTTAATCATACAAAATCAACTTGTGTAAATTGATGACTATGGGTTGCATCATCTTCGTCTTTACGATAAACATTACCATAACTTAAAATCCGAATATCATCATTTTTATTGTTAAATAATTTTTCAGCAGTCGTCACCGTACAGTGGGTTCTTAACATTACCTCTTTTGAAAAAAATAATGAATCGTGCATATTGCGAGCTGGATGATCTAATGGGATATTTAAGTGTTCGAAATTAAATTTATCTAAAACAACTTCAGCACCGTCGACAATATCAAAATTTAAACGTTGAAAAAAATCGATAACATCATCAATCATTTGATTAATCAAATGATGGCGACCGGTTGCTAAAAAGGTTGCTGGCAATGAATTATCAACTAACAAACTTTCATCAAGTTTGTCTTCAGCTTGTTCAAATATTTCTTTTCTTTCATTTAAAGCTAGTTCAATTTTAGTTTTGAATTGATTTAATTCTTTACCTAAAATTTTCTTTTCTTCAATATCGCATGATTTAAGTTTGCCATACAGTGGCATTAAATGTTCTTTAGTAAAGATATTTTTAATTTCAATCGCTTGTTTAAGATCGCGAGCTGTTGCAAGTTTTGTTACTAAATCAGTAATTAGGGTTTCATAATTATTCATTATTTCCTCCTGTTTTTTCTATTTTGTTTTTATCATTATTTTGGTTTTGGTTTTTGTCATTATTTTTTATTTTGTTTTTATCATTATTTTGTTTTTGGTTATTTTCATCATTCATTTTACTTCTAAATTTGCGGAATAACAATTTATCTTGTAACTCTAATTTAAATTGTAAATTATTACTAATAAAAATTGTTAAATAAATAATTATTGCCAAAAGTACAAAACACATACTCGCTGTTAAACCAACACCCATTGCTCCTAAGTTAAAATCTCTACTAAAGAGTTTTGAATTTAAATCAAAATACTCTGAAGTGTAAGTTATTCCTATGCATAAAATAGTTAAGCTTAATATTATTCATACTAAGGTAACTCATAAAATAGTTGGAATTGAAAAACGATTTTTAACTCCAGCATTCAAATAACTCATAAAGAAATTAGGGCCAACTATTTCGTGTTCCTTGTGTTTATTAACCTTATGCATTTTCTCGATTTTAATTCTTGTTGTGGTTGGGATCGTTTCGTGTGATAAATATTTATCTAACACTTCATAACTAAAACCTAATTCGGCTTCGTCAGTTTGATTATCATATAAACTAGCACTTGGTGGCCGATCAATTATTATAGCGGGGATTTCTAAGTATTCAGCAATTTGATAGATATGCTTTTTAATTAACCCTATTAATAAATTAATATCACTAGCACCATCACCATATTTGGTGTAGTATCCGACATAGTATTCATCATAATTAGTTGTTCCTAAAACAATTTGTCTTTTAGTTTGGGCCATTGTGTATAAAGCAATCATCCGGACTCTAGGTTTAATATTAGCAGCAACATTATCAAAATTACTAAGTTCGCGATCTAATTTTAAAACTTTAATATAACTATCATTAATTTTATCTAATTGAAAATCAATCACATCAATATCAAATTTTTCTTTAATTGCATCAATGCATTCATAATCTAATTTACTATTAGCTATGTTTAAAGAATAACATGACACTTTTTTACTTCCTAAGCTACGAGTTGCTAAGACTGCAACGACAGCTGAATCTATTCCCCCACTTAATCCAATGGCTACACCATTTAAATTTTGAGTTGTAACATACTGAAGTAATCATGTTTCTAAATACTTAACATAAATTGCAATATCCTTATCAGTAACTACATGGTGTCATCCGCAAGTTTGAAAATTTTTGCTCTTAAAATTTAAATTTGATTCCATAATTAATCCTCGAAATTGAATTCAATGTTATATATTATAATTTTATCTTTAACTTTAGCGCCAGCTAATTTTAATTTTTTTTCGCAGTCAACTGTACCCATTTTTTGATTAAAACGAATTAAATTGTCCTGTGTTGTTAAAGGAATTTTATGACTTCAATACTTCAAAAATTCACATTCAACGTTTCAAGTGTACTCATTTATTTGAGATATAACAACATTCTTATTATACTTTGTTTCTGGTTCGATATACTTAATAGTTGTCGGTTGATTTTTTTCTTGTTCTAAAAGTTCTTCTTCAATTCTAATTTTTTCATTATAAAACATTTCAATAGATTGCTTTTTAAATTCATCTAAACCTATTTCATCCAAAGCTGAAATAGTTAAAATATCACGCTTTAAATAAGCTTTTAATTTTTTGTATTGTTCCTGTGAGCCTTCTGTATCGCTCTTATTTGCAACCACTAGGATTGGTTTATTCGCTAGTTGCTTACTATATTTTTTTAATTCATCAATAATAATTTGATAAGCTTTAACAATATCTTCATTATCAGTTTTAGATAGTGAAATTAAATGAATTAAAACTTTACAACGTTCAATGTGTTTTAAAAATTCATGACCTAAACCATAACCTTCAGAAGCACCTTCGATTAAACCCGGAATATCCGCATAAACAATTCGTTGATTTTTATCATAAATTGTTCCAAGAATTGGCGTTAAAGTCGTAAATTGATAAGCAGCTGTTTTTGGTTTAGCATTACTGATTTTACTTATTAAGGTCGATTTACCAGCATTAGGTAAACCAACTAAACCAATATCAGCTAAATATTTAAGATCTAACCGGATGAATTTATGTTCACCGATATCACCTAATTCAAACATTTTTGGAGCAGTGTTATTTCGACTCATAAAATGCGCGTTACCTTTACCACCTTTACCACCGTGACTAATAATATATTCTTGTTTGTGTTTTGTAATATCAATAATTTCTTCATTAGTAGTATCATCAAACACAACAGTTCCAATCGGTACTCTTAAGTATTTGTTTTCGCTTGCATGACCACTACATTTTTTAATGCCGCCACGTTCGCCTTGTTTAACTTTTATTATTTTAGTATATTGTAAATATTGTAAAGAGGTCTCGTTGTGATCACCTACCAAGATAATATCACCACCACAACCGCCGTTACCACCTGATGGTCCGCCTAATGGAACATGAGTCTCACGTCTTCACGAAACAATTCCGTCACCGCCGTCACCAGCTTTTAATTCTAATTTACATGTATCAATTAATTTCATTATTTTTCTTCCTCTTCGATTTCAATATATTCAATGTCATCTACGTATTTTGCTTTAATTTCTTTTACTTCATCTTTAATCTTTTTCACTTCAGCATCATCCTTACGAATTGCTTCAAACAAAGCGAAGGAATGATTTGATTTCACTAAATATTTATTAGTTATTCAATTAAACACAGCAAACCCAATTAAAAATGCCATGGAGATAAGCATCAAGCGAATTAAGATAACCAGTCATAATAAATTAGCAATATAAATTAATCCGCTAACAATTAAGATAAACAAACCAAACCATGTAGATAAAATAAACGGAAAGGTGTCACCCTTAATTCAAGGTATAGTGTAAGCAAATAAAATAAACACTAATAAACTTCCGCCGAGTTCTGCCAACATCGCAACATAAATAATCCATGACGTTTCTAATGTTTTGCTATAACCAAATCCTGAATGTCCGTCAACCCCATCTTGTGCTCGGACTCAACCTCAGCTCTTACCATGAACTGGTACCAACATATTATCAGTACTTAAATTGATTTCTCCAAGAAACAATCAAATTAAAAACATTGGCAAAAAAACAAAAAGAACGACAAAAAGAAACTTCGCGAAACCGTTAGATCGCACAAAAGTAATAGATTTTTGATTCTTATTAAATTTACTAGAGTTAGCAAATTTAGAACTATGAAATTGACTCAATATATCACAACCTTTTTTAACTATATATTATTATAATATATTTATATAAATAATAATAAATTATTTATTTCTCATTAAAAAAAATCAAGTCCAAACTTGATTTTCATTGATGTTTTATAATGGAGCGGGTGATGGGAATCGAACCCACATAAATAGCTTGGAAGGCTATAATTCTACCACTGAACTACACCCGCACCTGGTGCTGGAAAAGGGACTTGAACCCTCACATTGTTGCCAATACAGGATTTTAAGTCCTGTGCGTCTACCATTCCGCCATTCCAGCATAATATACAGCAATTGCTGTGTTTGATTTAAATTGGTGCCCCATGAAGGATTCGAACCTTCGACCCCTTCATTAAAAGTGAAATGCTCTACCACTGAGCTAATGGAGCAGAATAGACATATAAGAATGTCTTTCTAATTATATTGTTTTTAAAATGGCTGGCCTGGCAGGAATCGAACCTGCGCGTGGAAGAATCAAAATCTTCTGCCTTACCGCTTGGCTACAGGCCATTAATGGTGGACAGGGACGGATTCGAACCGCCGAAACTTTCGTGGCTGAGTTACAGTCAGCTGCGTTTGGCCACTTCGCTACCTGTCCGCAGCATTTATTATTAAAAAAATAAATGCTTAATAAGTATATATATATTAATAATGTTTGTCAATTTATTTTTTTAAATTTTCATTTATAAATTAATTTTTAATATCTAGAATTTTAATTTTGTAAGGATTTTCAATTCCTTTTACTTCGATTTCTTCACCAACACCCTTGTATAAAATAGCACGAGCTAATGGTGATACATTAGAAATCTTGTTTTCGTCTGGATCAGTATCATTTGATCCAACGATTTCATATTCATATTCTTTTTTATCAGAGTAATCTTTAATTCTTACTCTATTTCCAATTGATACTTGGTTTTCAACATTATCCTCTTTACTAATGATTCGACATTTATTTAAAATGTTAGTGATTTCATTAATTCGTGATTCCAATTCACCTTGAGCTGCTTTAGCTGCATCATAATCAGCGTTTTCAGATAAGTCACCTTGTTCTCGAGCATCTTGGATTTGAATAATAATTCCAGGTCGTTTTTCATCTATTAAAAAACGTATTTCTTTTTCTAATTTTTCTTTACCTTCAACAGTTAATAAAATTTCTTTTTCTTGTTTCATTAATCCACCTTATTCCTATGATTTAACTTGTTTATTATATATAAAAAAGTAACTTTTTTCATATTATTAATAAAAATAATAAAAAAAACTGTTTTTCTTGCTTTAATCAATGTACTACTAAATAGTGAAGGAAGTAATTTTTATGGTCTATGATTTAATTATAATTGGGGCTGGTGCAAGCGGCGTTTATGCTGGTATCCAGAGTGAACAACTTAACGTTTTAATGTTAGATAGCAATCAGGAAATATTACGGAAGTTTATGTTATCAGGAAATGGTAAAGCAAACATTACGAATGATTTAGAAGTTAAAGAAGTCCTAACTAATTTATTAGGTAACTATAAATTTATGTATGGTGCCCTAAAACAATTTGGCCCTAGTCAAATTATGACTTTTCTAAAAAATAATCGAATTGATTTTCACCATCAAGGTTCAAAGGTTCACCTTGATTGCACTAACGTTAACTTTGCTAAGAAAATGTTAAATCTATTAGGTAAAAATGAAAACTTAACAATTCAGTTTGAAGAGCGTGTCCTTGACGTTAATAAATCAGACGACCTTTTTAACGTTCATACTAACAAGGGCGACTATCAAGCTCATAAGGTGATTCTAGCAGCTGGTGCAGTTAGTCACCCCGAAGTGGGAGCGTGTGAAGATGGCTATATAATAGCAAAAAGCCTAAACCATACAATTAGCCGAACTTTTCCAATGGGTTTAAGTTTAATGTTACCGCGTAGCAATTCTCTAACCCAATTAACAGGGATTAGCTTTAAACAAGTTCGTGCAAGATTATATGATAATAAGAAGGTTGTTTATGATGAAACTAATGATATGCTAATCACCCATTATGGTTTAAGTGGTCCACTAATCAAACGCTTAACAAGTTACATGAGTTTCTATGGACCAAAAAGCACAGCAGCAATCAGCTTTATTTCTGAAGAACAAGTGGTTGCTGAATTAAAAAAATATAAACAACTTAAGTATTGTTTTAAGTTTCTACCAAAAAACTTCATTGCATACGTGTATCAAACGTTAACATTAAATGAAAATCAAGAAACTAATAATTTAAAAAAAGAAGAACGTCAATCAATTATCCATTTCTTATCGCACTATGAAATTAATAAATATAAATTAATGTCAGCTAAAACAGCAATCAATACTGGTGGCGGTGTTAATTTAAAAGAAATTAATCCTAATACAATGGAATCTAAAATTGTGCCTAACTTTTATATTATTGGCGAGGTTGCTGGTACGAGCGCTTTATCAGGTGGGTTTAATTTAACAATTTGTTATAGTACAGCATCGATTGCCATGCAAGCTATTCTACTAGAACAAAATAACAAGAACTAATAATATCGTTTAAACAATTATATCAGTTGTAACATTTCAGTTATGACAGATTATAAAAGAGTTAATTCACCTGTGTTGAATAGGTTGAATTAACTCTTTTATTTTTAGATACCAAAATGGTGTCTTACTTATCTTTAAATTATTTTCTAAATTTTTGTGAGATATTTATTTGGTTTGGTCTTATCATTTGATTTTGGGCACGGTTCTTTGGTTTTAAAGTAGGTGCATTTTTCTTAGGACTAGCAATTGGATTCATGCTTGCTGGTAAATTATTATGTAGTTGTTCGTTATAAACATTAAAACGATTTAAGAACATGTTAATTTTGTGCGTGTAATTATATACGTTTTCAATGTTAGGACTATGTCCAGCTAAAGGAATAACGCAAGATTCTGCCCCTCTGATCTTGCTAGTTAAATTCGTTTTAACATCCTTAACTTTTAGTAAACCATCTGAATCACCAAAAATTAGTAATGTTGGTTTGGTAATTGAACTATATGAACTTTCAAATAAATTAATTATTTCATCATTACTTAAAAAACTTAAAATTAAATCTAAAGCATCATGTCATTCAGCATAGTTAGCTAAATCAAAATTTGCATTCGCTAAACCACGATGGGTTTTAGCGTCCTTATCGTAATCGTTAATTTTTAAACGTTGTAATTGGTGATAGTTTTCAAGTGACCCTGGAATAATGATTTGATTGATTTGATTAGCATCAATAATAAAAGTATGATCAATCGGACTAATAAAAATATTGCATCCAATTTGTTCGGGAATTAATTGGTTAACTAATGCAGCAACTGCAGCTCCCATTCCATGACCCATTAAAATAACATCGCTTAAACTACGACGCATAATAAAGTTTGCAACAATATTAGCGTAATGGACAATCGTTAATTGATTGGGGTTGTATCAGGGTGAGCCCCCGATACCAGGATAATTTAAAGTGAAGTAGTCATAAGATAAACACCCTTCAGCAAAATTATTGTGTTGATGAAAATCTTCACCAAAATCTGGAAGGTAAAAAATTGTACCTTTAGGATATAATAAAGTATTAAAACGTCGTTCTGCGTATTGCGAATAAAATTCAATTCCTGAAATATCAATGTCTAAGAAATTCATGTGTTGCTCCTTTATAAAAACATCTTTATAATAATTATACATTAGTTAAGATTAAATATTGTGAGAAACAACATATCTTTATACCAAAAGCATAGAAAATTATTTAATTATCAAGACTTTAAGCTTAACTTTTACTAATCGTTTTGTTTTTGATTTAAGTGGTTTATTCATTTAAAATAACCTTTAACATTAAAAATTTTAGTGATAATTTTAGATATTTAATATGCGCTACTGTTTTAAGTGATATTAAAGCTTAGATATTTGTATCCAATTGTGTGTTTGCTTTTTTTACAAAAGTAGTAAACATATTATATAATAGTATACATGTAGACGGGGAATTAGGTAACGATAATGAAAATTACAGAAAGACAAAAAAAATTGTTAAAAGTGATTGTGGATGAATACACAATATCAGCTATCCCAGTTGGTAGTAAAGCAATTAATGATAAATATTTTAACGACCTTTCAAGTGCCACTATTAGAAATGAAATGGCTGCCCTTGAAAAGGATGGCTTACTAATTAAAACCCATACTTCAAGTGGTCGAATTCCTAGTACAGTTGGTTATCAATATTATGAAAAAAATATTATGAAACCATACATTGATAAAAATATTAAAATGCAATTAATTGATATTTTAAGTAAACGTAATAACTCAATTGAAGACGTCTTGACTCAATCTGTCTCAATCATTAATGAACTAACTAATTTACCGAGTGTTATTACTAGTGTAGTGACTAATGACACCCTAAAAAAAATAGATTTAGTTCCAATTGGTGACGATGCCGCTTTAATTATTTTAATCACTAGTTCAGGTAATATTAATAAAAATTTGATTAAAATTAATAACCCAAAACAAATCGACGATATCGCAATTTGCATTAATATTTTTAATGATCGTTTAATTGATACACCAGTTTCTGAAATGAAGGAGAAGGTTAATTCAATTAAGGATATCATCCGTAGTAAAGTGAAAGAATACGAATTTATTATTAATGAATTAGTTAATAAAATTTTTGATTTAAATATCAAGGTTGCATCAAATGTTTCAGGTGCTTCCAAAATTGTTGATTTACCAGAATTTCAAAATCATGAAAAATTAAAAAGTGTTTTAAAACTTTTAGAGAACACTAGTGTTTGACAACAAATCGCTTACAACCGTGAAAAAACTGGTAAGACCTTAATTACCTTTGGAGATGAAATCGGGATTGAAGATGTTGCTGTTGCAAGCACAACCATTAACCTTAAAAGTAGTCAACACCAAATAGCTATTGTTGGACCAACAAGAATGAATTATAGTCAAATTAAAGGGTTACTAGATTTTTTAAAAGAGCATCTAGAAAAAGGTTTATAAATGCGTTGAAAAAAATTTAAAACTACATTACGTTACTTACGAGCGCCATTAGAAAAACAATATCGTTTAATCATTAAAGAGTTAAAAAAACAAAATTATTTTGTTACTAATAACCGGAAATTAAAGAATGTTTATATCCATAATACGATTTACTTCATTTTGATGTTAATTACAATTATTAATAATGATTATCATGAAGCTAGAGATTTAAGACCGCAAAAGCTATTAAAAAAATATGATAGTAAAAAAATGCACAATGTTATTATGACGACCATTATTTATTATGATGTCAACATTCATGGTGAAATTAGCCATCCGTATTTAAAGGAAATATTATCAAGCAAAAAATGTCATGAAGTGATTTTCTCATATTCAAATAATGCTGAGATAAATAAAATTCTTGAGGTTAATGCAAAATTAGTTGAATTTTATTATGATACGATTGTATCATTGATTAGTTGTGATATTGATGATAAGAAAAAAGTTCTAAAATCATCTATTTTAGCTTTTCTTCAATTCAATACAATTAATCAACGAACCAAAAAAATTAAATTAATCAATAAATATGATGACATCACTAAATATGAACAAAATGTCAAATTAATTGAATTGCAAGTTTCTTATATGAAAATGTTTACGAAGAGTTTGCAATCGCTATTAGGTCGCAGTTTTAGCTATCTTATCGATTTTATTAATTACAAGAGTAGGAAGTTATACTAATGTCAAAAAAAAGTAGATATGAAAATGTTTTAGATAGGGTTAATGAACCAAGTGATTTAAAAGACTTAAGTGATGTTGAATTAAAACAACTATCTAATGAAGTGCGGGAATTAATTAAAACCATTGCTAAAACAAAAGCAATTCATTTATCAAGTAACCTTGGAATCGCTGAACTATCAATTGCCCTTTTAAAGGTGTTTGATTTAGATCATGATAAATTATTATATGATACTGGTCATCAAACATACGTTCATAAAATTTTAACCGGTCGTAAAGATCAACTTCACACAATTCGTGATACCGATGGATTAGCTGCTTTTCAAAACATGGATGAATCATCATATGATCATTATAGTCCAGGCCATTCTGGTAATATTTTATCAATCCTTCAAGGGATGTATGCTAAGGATAGTAAAACTAATAAAATTCCTAATAAACAACAATTCATCAACGAACATTATCATGTTGCAGTCATTGGTGATGGGGCACTAGCAAACGGAATGGCATTTGAAGCATTAAATGATATCGCTTATAAAAAAGATCCATTAATCATTATTCTTAATGATAATAAAATGAGTATTATTGAATCGGTTGGAGTTATCTCTAAAATTATCAGTGACATTAAAATCGGTTCTTTATTCTATCGCACCGAAAGAATCGTCCGACGGGCTTTTCCATTTAATAATAATTATTATTGCATCTATCGTTGGTTCTTGCGTTTTGAACGTATCTTTACTGGTGAAAACTTATTTAAGAACCTGGGGTTTGAATATGTCGGTCCAATTGATGGGCATGATATTACTAAATTACAGAAAGCTTTAAATAAAGCGAAATGATATAGCAAACAAGGACCAGTTATTGTCCATATTAAAACAGTTAAAGGAAAAGGCCATCCGAATGCTGAAAATGATCGCGATGGCGTTTATCATTCAAGTGGTTTTAGTAATAAAGCAATTACCAATTTTAGTGAAGTTGCTGCTACAACTCTTTTAGAACTTGTGGAACATAATGACTTGATTAGGATTTTAAATCCGGCGATGACAACTGGGACATTTTGTAAAAAATTATTAACTGAACATCCGGATGTTTATCAGGATACTGGTATCAGTGAAGAACATACCTTAAGTAAAGCAAGCGGTATGGCTTTAGCTAAATTAAAACCATACACTATTTATTACTCAACTTTCTTACAACGTTGTTATGATCAACTCCTACACGATGTTGCCCGTTTTAACTTAAATCTTACCATCTTGATTGATCGGGCTGATTTAAGTGGCGGCGACGGTCCGACCCACCACGGGATATATGACGTTGGGTTTATCAAATCAATTCCTAACATTACGATTACTAACCCACGGACAATTGGACAACTTGAACAACTAATCAAAATCAGTGAAACCTTTCAAGGGGTCATGGCAATTCGTTATCCAAAGTCAAGTTTTATTGAACCACTAAAAGATATCAAACCATATTCAATTCTTGATAATCAACATCAATGGGAACATCTATTAGACAACAAATCAAACAAGCAAGTGATTATTAGTTATGGTCCTTACTGTGATGTTATTTATAAAGCCTTAGTCAATAAAAAAGATTGTGATCTAATTAATGCTTTATACATTACTAATTATGATGAAGCTCAATTGCATAATATCTTCAAACGTTATAAAACAGTTATCATCTATGAAAGAATTCATGGTGGATTAGGGTTAGCCCATGACTTATATCGTTTCGCCCAACAACATAAATATCAATGTAACATTATTGAACGTCATTACAATGGCTTTATTGGAAGTGGCAAAACCCAAGATTTAGATATTAAAAATGAAATGGATGTATCTAATCTTATGGAACTAATAAAATAACCTCCGCCTTAATTGGCTAGAGGTTATTTTTTAGATATCTTTTTCATCTTTGTAAGGAAATCTATGTAAGCTTCAATTGCATCTTCATAGTTACCTTGTTCATACATTTTTTTAATGTTAAGAATTATTACTTCAAATTGTTCAAAGTAAAAGCGGTTGCAATAAATTTGTAATTTCTTAGCAATTTCTTCTAAGATCATTTTATCTGAAACACTACTAATTAATTTATTTACTTCCTTTGAAATATTATCAACATCAATAATTGTGTTAGTTCAATTGGATGCATAATCACCCGTTAGTTTTTGCTCGTAATTATTTAATTTTTGAATGTCTTCCTCAATTGCACTTACTGCATCAATGCCGCGTGTTTGTTTTTCCTTAACAAGTGAACGGATTTGAATTAACTTTAATTTATTATCACTAATTTTATTAATTAGATTAATGAAATTATGTGATTTATCTTTAATCTCATTAATTAAATGTTCAAATTCTCTTTCTATGTTTTGATATAAAAAAATCAAACTGATGATTTTATCCAATTCTTCCACTGGCGTATACTTACTTACCTTCTTATCATTGGTAAATCCATCATATGAAACCTTCATACTTTTAAGATTCGTGCTGATATTTGTAATAATTTTATTAATAGATTCATCTTTAGAAAATAATTCACGACATCTATCAATGGCATTTATCAAGGTATTAAAACGTTCTTCAAACATAATAAAAGCTTTATTAAAAGATAAACTGTATTGATTAATCATCTCAATTGATTTTGCATATTTAGTTAAATTTATTTTCGCTTTTTCTAAATTTGTAATTTTTTCAAAAATAATTTTTTCAGCTTTTTCTAATTCTAAATTAGTTAATAGTTTTTTAATATCAACGATTGATTCTGAAGCAGATTGCAATTGTTTCGATAACATAATAATATTTCGTTTATGAATTTTAGTTTCTTTGTGTTCAACAAAATTTTGTTTTAATTCGGTAATGATAACTTCCAAACGAGTAACTAGAACATCACAAATGTATAGTTTTCTAATGATGTTAAACATATCACGAATTGTTTTTAATTGCTTTTTAATTAATTCATCAAATGTTTC
This sequence comes from Ureaplasma sp. Hg1, assembly GCA_021378535.1. GTDB lineage: Bacteria > Bacillota_I > Bacilli_A > Mycoplasmatales > Mycoplasmoidaceae > JAACJV01. The sequence continues at coordinate 32,471 of JAACJV010000008.1, forward strand.
ATTATTAACATGTAATGTTTCGTGAGTGATTTCCTCATTTGTTTTACTAATTATAATTGCTAGGTTTTTAAAAACTGGATTATCATAATTCATTACTAAATTTTTATGAAAAAAATCTAACATCGAACTTGTGACATTCATTATTTGAACGGCTAACTGGTTTGCAGTTTTCTTATATTCCCCGCTGTTAACACTAAAATAATAGAATGTATCTTCTAGTTGTTTTAAAGCAACAAAATTAGTTTCAAGTTCTTTTAATTGATGTTTTACAAATCCCAATTGCATACTCTTTTGACGTTTTGATAAACCCATTAATTTTTTCTTAGTTAATTCCACTTGGCCATCAAAATGAATGCTAAACATTTTTAAGTATTCTAAAATTGGTAATAAATCTTCATTATGACTAACTAATGATTCGATTGCTTTTAAATTAGATCCAATCCGATTGGATATATAGAAGTTCATTTTTTGTTTATATTTATAATCAGCATTCAAATTTTTACGATGTTTTATAAAAATAACTGTATAGATTAAAAAGATAACGACAACTAATGCTGCTAATCCAATTAACGTATATGTTAGTGCACCCATTAAATTCTCCTTTTAAACCCTTATCAATATTATAATCATAAAGCATTAATAATTGATACTTAATCATTAAATTACTATAAAAGTAAAAAGGTTTATTTGATTAAAGCGACATCTAGTCATGTTTTGTGTTACTTTTTTATTAAATAGTTATGATTATTAATGGACTAAACGAGACTAAAAAATACCTATCTTAAGATTAATTGCCGTTCATTATAAAATTACCTTGTGTTTTTTAGATTACTTTTGTATAATCTTTACGCATTCATCAGCTGATATATATTTCGATATTCATTTTAATAGCTTATGTGTTGTGAGTAAATTTGCTGATAAATCGAAAGCATCAATATTAAAATCTATCGAGGGAATATATCTCCTTAAGTAAGATGGTTGCATTTTAGAGAGGAAAAATACAATGAGTAGATATACAGGAAGTATTTATAAAAAATCACGTCGTTTAGGTTTCTCTTTGTTAGAAAATAACAAAGAATTCACAACCGGAAAAAAACGAACATATGCGCCAGGACAACACGGTCAAAGCCGTCGTCGTAAATTGTCAGGATATGGCGAACAATTACAAGAAAAACAAAAACTAATGTTTTTATATGGTCTTAATGACCGTCAAATGAGAAGAACTTTTGCATTGGCAAAAAAACATGGGGGCGTTTTATCACTAGATTTAATGCGAACTTTAGAATCTCGTTTAGATAGTTTAGTATTCCGTATGGGCTTTGCTCCTACAAGACGTGGAGCACGTCAATTAGTGAATCACGGACACATCTTATTAGATGGTAAGAAATGTGATATCCCATCAGCAATTGTTAGTTTAGGATCAACGATTGAAGTTAAAGCTAAATCTAAAAAAATTGAATTAGTTAGTTTAGCTCAAATCAAACCTTTACCTTTTGTTGAAGCAGATGAAAAAACTAAAATTGGAAAATTTGTACGATACCCAGAACGTAACGAATTACCAACTGATATCAATGAATCATACGTTGTTGAATGATATAAACGATTAGTATAATTTAAATTGATTATAATAAAAATAAGAACCTAGTTTATTTAGCTAGGTTCTTATTTTTTTATATAGTTTCAATATTGGTTTTAATCCTTGTTTAGCTTTCTAGCAAGAATTATTGTCTAACTAATAATTAGTCAATAACTAATAAAACCTCCGAAGGTAAAATTCATTTCACTTGTGCAAATGTAATAAAGTAGTATAATCATTATTAACATTTGTATTATGAAAATAAAGATTGAAAATTTAAATTTTTTGTGGGGTTGAACTCACTCTATAAACAATACTAATATTAAAATATTTAATACTAGACTTTTTTATGTCGGACTTTATATTAGTTTCTTCCAATTATTAATGGTTGTTTTAACATCGCCTTTAATAATTATTGCTTTCTTAGACTTTGCTTTTTTGCTTTTAACCACCCTTTTAACTAAACTAGCTAATAAATTTTTAGCTATCTTTAAGTTTATCAAAAAACAGTTTCATTCTTTATTAATGCAAACTAAAAATAAAATAAATTATTATTTACAGCCAATTTATAAACTACTTTTTATTGATCACTTAAACATCATTTTAATGTGATTTATCATCATAATTAAAACCCATTTTTTTAATCTTTGATAGTCCGTATTAATCAAATAAAAAGTTATAAAATCAATCTAACATTGGTTATTATAGGCTTATTTATTCTGCTGTTAAATCAGTAATAAAATACATATTAAAAGGAGATAAATATGAAATCTAATGAAGCTAAAAACACTAAAACAGTTGTCGATGAAAAAGGTACAAACAAATCATCTTATTTAAGAAAACTAATCCAAAAAAAGACTCTAATAGGTCTCTTTAGCGCGATCCTAGTTTCAGCTACAGTGGCTGGTGCTGCTGTTGCTTTAACACCTAACACTACACAAATTATTGCTGATAAAACTAATTATAGTTTTCAATGAACAGCACCAACTAAAGCAGATAAAACAATTCCGATCAGTGATCAAAAATTTAATAAAGCATACGTTTTAAAACATTGGTTACACGTTGATCAAAAATTTATTAATAAATACGGTCGGCCAGATGTTCAAATTGTTAAGGATGCACCGCATGGTGAAGTAACGGTTAACGTCCTTTTTAAAAAACAAGTTTACATTAATGGTAAACTAACTAATAAACTAACTAAAACATATCGTAGTTTCGTTATTCCTAAGGTTTTTGATTTTTCATGAAACACTTTATCAGCAGCAGATTTAAGTAAATATGCGGATGATTCCACTTTTAATAGTAATTACATTAAAACTAATTGGTACACTATCACATCAAGTGAGCCACTAAGTGTAACCCGTCCAATCGCTACCATAACAACTGAACCTAATCGTAATCAAGCAACCCTAAAGGTTGATATCACTTTTAATAAACCAATTACAATTGATGATGGCCATAATACATCTCATACCACTAAAACAATTACTAAGGTTTTTGAAAACTTTAAAAAAGCACCAATCTTTAACTTTGCTTGAAAAACACCAAGTCCAGCTGATTTGTTAAAGCTAGCTAACGATGCTAGTTTTGATCAAAATTATGTCGTTAACAACTGAATCGGTTTAACTAAAGCAGCTAGTACGACTGCTCCTTTAGCTAAAATTAAAGCATATCATTTTAATCCTAATCAGTATGCTGGAGAAATAAATCTTGTGATCACTTTTGATCAACCTGTCACGATTACTACAGGTTCCACTAGTCACACCACAACCACAGTTAATCATACTTTTAAGGGGTTCAATACCAATGCAACATATAACTTTGCATGGAATAAACCTAGTGCGACAGATTTAAAAAGGTTAGTTGCAGATAGTCTGATTACAAATGATTATGTACTAAATCACTGAACTACCTTTTCAGTTAATGAACAAGCAAGTGACAAAACAACCGTTGGTTTGATTACTGATGGAACTAATGGCACAATTAAAATAACAATCAATTTTGCTAAACCTGTTACCATTATTGATAATGGTAACATAACCCATACTACATCTTCAGTCAGTGAAACTTTAACTGGTTTTTGAAGGGACCCAAAGATAGTTCAAAATAGTCAAACTACTAAAACAATTTCACCTTCAACAATAACAAGTTGAAATGATGTGATGGTTTATCTTGATGTGATTAATGTTAAAGCAATCGATACCACTAACATTGTTATTAATCATGATAATACTCAAGGGACAGTAAGTTTATCTAACATTACCTATAAAACTAATGACACTGCAAATTATGATCAAACCTTAAATGATTTAACTTTACACGGCTTTAAAAGCACTAATGTTAAACCAGTGATGAATAAACAAGATCTAAAAATCATTACTGAAAATGATTTCAGCGATTTATTTGTAACTAATGATGTCGCTACAACCTTAGTTCATTTAAAACCATACATTACTTTTAGCGGTGGGCCAACATCATTAATCACAAGTTTGAGTTATGATCCTAATAATCATACAATTAATGGCTTATATACGAGTGACAGCATCGGTACAATCGCACCATTCATTTTAAAATTAACTGCTAATGATTTTGACACAACTTCAAACCAACCAACCATTATTAGAAATACAACTAAAGCAACAGTCATGGCATCAGCCATAACTTCGTGAAGTGATTTGAAGGATTATATCACCGTTACTAATGCTTGAACATTAGATACAAAGGATATTGTGATTAAAACAAATGATGCAGCTGGTCAAGTAACCCTTGCTAATATCACCTATAAAATCACTAAAAATAGTCAATATGATCAAACTTTAAGTGATATTACTTTAAGTAACTTTGGGACGAACGAAACAGCTACAGTTGTTGAAAACACAGCTACCACAGCTAATAAAGCAATTCTACCATCAACCCTATCAGCCGATGGTTTTGATGTTATTAAGCACTATTTAACAATCACTAATCCCGATGTTTTAGTTTATGATCATTTAGATATTGAAGCAGATGATAATGCTGGCACATTAACAATTGATGGGCTTCAATCCTATAATAGTAATTTAAAAATTAAAAAGAACTTCATCAATCCGATTGTAATCCACGGTTTTAATACTAAAATTCCGGTTGTTACAATTATTCAAAATTCAACATCAACTGCTGATTTCAACCTTATGGCTTCTAATTTAACAGCTGACTCGTTAAATGATTTAAAAGGTTATTTAACAATCACTGGTAGTTGAGCTAACGTTGATGCTTCAAACATGTTACTTGAAGCTAATGATATTACCGGTGTTTTAACAATTGCTAATTTAGCTTCTTATGATAGCGCTGACCATAGTTCGAGTAGTCAAATCGGGAATATTACCATTAGTGGTTTTGGTACTCAAATTAATCCGATTTCATTAACTGAAAACACCAGTACTACTGCTTCAAAACAAATGACGGCAGGCACTTTAACAAGTTATAGTTTTAGTCAACTACAAGCATATTTAACAATTAGTGGTGGAACTTATGTTGATATTGATGCTTCCCATATGAACCTTTTAGCAGATGATGCAGCCCAAACTTTAACAATTTCATTAATCAAATATTATGATAGTAGCCTTCATCATGATGGCGTCTTAATTGCCCCAATTATTATTCATGGTTTTTTAAAATAACCAGCTTAATAATTATTCTATAGTAAGGAGAAAAGTTCTATGAAAATCAAAACAAAAATTATTACAACAACTATAACCCTAGCTACAATTGTGGCAGCGAGTATTGGCGTTATTGTCCCATTAACCACTAATGAATCAAAGCAAAGTAATCAAATTGATCACAACAACTATCGTTTAACTTGGAAAAAACCAAGTATAAATGATTTATCAAATAATGTTAATAGTGATAAATTTACAGCTAATTACATCATGTCCCATTGAATTAGTTTAGACCCTAACTTAATTAAGAAATATGGTAAGCCACAAGTTCAATTAGCTAAAGAAACTAATTTAGGTAATATTAAAGTGACCTTAAATTTTAATCGTCAATTAACTATTAATAACCATTTAGTGAATCATCTAAGCAATACTATTAAAGGTTTTGTTATTCCTCCAATATATCATTTTAACTGAATCGCTCCAAGTCAAAGTGATTTAACTAAAATGGTTAATGATGCTACTTTTAGTAATCAGTATATTGCTACTAATTGGAGCCAAATTACAACCA
>JAACJV010000009.1 GCA_021378535.1 Ureaplasma sp. Hg1
GTTCGTAAAAAAGAACTTATGGAAAATATTGTAATAAACGAAGATGACGTGCAAGTGGATGAAGATACTGTCAAACGATATATGGAATTACTATCAAAGGAAGAAAAGTAGTAATGGTGAAATATAATATTTATAAATTAAATAATTATGATTCGATTAATTGCACGCGCTTTTTAGAAGCCAATGGTTGTTATGAGTTCGTCGATTTTAAACGTAAGAAATGTTACAATTACTTTTCCAATTATGCATCTATGAATCACGATGAGTACGACTTAGTTATAATGAATAAGAATACTAACGGAAAAATTAACGAATATTTTGAAAACTACGGAATTAAATATAGTTTATCTTTTGCATGCACATCTAAAAATATCAATGATGATAAGTAAAAAGTAATGTTTTCAATTAAATTTTGCAATTAAATATAGACTTATCTAAAAATTCCACGCTAAATAATGCATTATAGATTAAAATAAAATTAGTAGTTTAAAACATAATAAGGAGACACAAATGAAATATATTATATTAAAAGAGCAAACCTATTGCTTGGATAATTTTAAAGCAGTTTATGTTTATTGTCATAATGAATGTTTACAAGGAGAGGGCAAAACAATGCTTCTTGAACCAGAAATACGAATTGACGAAGATACTTTGACGATATTTTTGGACTATCCTAATTACGTTAAGATAGTTGGGGAATTTAATGCCTTTTTAGCGAGTGATAAAAAAGTGTTTGATACAATACAAGCATGAAAAAAATGTATAGGGTAGTAATAATTAACTCATCATTATTTAAATATAAGTGATTATTACTTTCGCACGATAGAACTTAGGTTGTTTAAATCTAAGTTTTTTTTAATCGTTTTCTTATTGTGCTTTAATATTGTTGCAATATAACTAATACAATAGTAAAATTTACATATTATGGAAGAAAATAAAGTAACAAAAATAAACTGATTTCCAGGTCACATGCGGAAAGCAACAAATGAAATAATTAACAAATTAAAAATTGTTGATTTAGTCATTGAGGTAATTGATAGTCGTGCTATCAATTCAAGTAGCAATAATGAGCTGCGAAAACTTTTTGGCAACAAAAAAATAATCAAAATAGCTTTGAAACAAGATTTAGCTGATATTAGAAAAAATGATGATCAAGATATTATCTATGGATCTTTACTAGATAAGAATTTTAAAAATAAAATAAATCGAACATTATATAATATGATGGAAGAAAAAATGCTTAAGCTTAAATCAAAGGGAATGGTTAACCCTAAATTTATGGTGATGGTAATCGGGCTTCCGAACGTTGGTAAAAGTTCGTTAATAAATTACATGGCACCTAAGAAAACTTTGAAGGTAGAAAATCGTCCCGGGGTTACCAAGGCGCAACAATATCGTAGCATTAATAAAAATTTCAATTTATTGGACACCCCAGGAATCTTAGATAAAAAAATAAACAATATTGAAACGGGTTATAAATTAGCGTTAATCAATTGTATCAAAAAAGAGATTCTACCAATTGATGAAGTATTGGAATGAGGCTATAATTATTTAACAAAATACTATTATAATGCTATCAGCAAATACTATAGTTACGATGAGATGTATAATTATAATGAATTCTTAAAACATCTATGTAAAAAATATCACTATTTAATGGATAATAACGAATTAGATATAAATCGTGCGACAAACACCTTTTATAGAGATCTTATTAATTGTAAAATAACGAGGGTAAATTATGAAAACGACTAACATGTATTATTTTGAGGAACGTTATTGAAACCAAGGCTACAAACACATTGCTGGTGTAGATGAGGTCGGGCGTGGCGCCTGAGCTGGACCCGTTGTTGTCGCAGCTTGTGTTTTTCCAGTTGGTTACCGTAATGATGCAATCAGAGATTCTAAGGAGTTGTCGGCAGGCCAAAGGGAAGCACTTGCTAAAATAATTAAACGGGATGCAATTAATTATGCAATCGTCGAGATTGATGCTGATAATGTAGATACAATGAACCCCAAAGGAGCAAGTGTTTTTGGTATGCAAAAGGCTATTAGGTTGCTAAAACAAGCAGATGTAGCTTTGGTTGATGCAGAAAAACCATTACTGGAAATTCCTAAACTTTCAATAATCAAGGGTGATACCTTATCAGTTTCAATTGCAGCCGCAAGTATCTTGGCTAAAGTATTTAGAGATGATGTAATGACTAAATTAGATGATTTATACCCAAATTATTACTTTGGAAAACATAAAGGCTATGGGACTAAACTGCATTTACAATCATTAAAAAAATATGGTCCATTAGCTCACTGCCACCGCTTCTCATATAAACCAATTAAAAATTTAAAACATATCGACCTTTATATTGCACCCACTAAAAAGATTGTTTAAGCTTGGTTTAATACTAACTATAAAAAATAGCGAGGAGTTATTATGAGTAAATTTGATGAACTTAATGAAGCTAACTATAAAAAGGTAAATATTAAAGAAATCATTAAGAACAAAAACTATGATTTTGATCACATTGAACTTTATGGCGATTACATAGCGAAGGTTAATGCGAACATAGATATTAATCCACAAAGCAAATTAATCGTTGTCACAGCGATGACACCGACTGTAGCGGGCGAAGGCAAGACCACTACTACAATTTCACTAGTAGATGCTTTTAACGCTCTTAATAAGCGTGCTATTGGTGCTTTGCGAGAACCATCACTCGGACCGGTCTTTGGTTCTAAGGGTGGAGCGACCGGTGGTGGGCTGGCTCAAATCACTCCAGCAGAAGATATTAACTTACATTTTACAGGTGATTTCCATGCCATCACTTCCGCTAATAATTTAATTGTAGCAATGCTTGAGAATGAAATCCACTTCAGTTCAGATTTGAACATCGATCCATCTAAGGGCATTTTATGGAAACGATGCATTGACATGAACGATCGTGGATTACGTAATATCAATGTTAAATTAAGCAAAGATGTAGATTATCAAACGGGGTTTAATATCACTGCTGCATCAGATTTAATGGCTTTACTTTGTTTGTGTAATAACCAACAAGAATTTATCGAAATGATAGAAGCAACAGTTATTGCATATAAAAAAGGATCCAATCAAAAGCCAATTACAATCGGAGACCTTAACATAACAAATGCGATTATGAAATTATTGAAAAAGGCTTTCAACCCGAATGTTGTGCAAACAATTGAAGGGAACCTTGTTTTGATTCATGGTGGTCCTTTTGCTAATATTGCACATGGATGCAACAGTATTATTGCTACCAAAACCGGACTACATGTTGCTGATTATGTAATTACCGAATGTGGCTTTGGATCTGATTTGGGACTTGAAAAATTTATGGATATCAAAGCACAACAAGGTAATTTAAAACCTAATTTAGTTGTTTTAACGATTTCAACACGTTCTTTAAAAATGCACGCTAATGTTGCTAAGGAAAACCTTAGCGAAATTAATTGCGAGGCTTTAATTAAAGGCTTTGATAATGTGCTGACTCATATTAGAAATATTAAAAACTACCATGTCCCATGCATTATTTCGATAAATAAATTTGCTGGCGATAAAGCTGAAGAGTTAGAATGCATTAAAAAATTATGTGAAGCAAATAAAATACCTGTATCCGTTAATGATGCTTGGTCAAGCGGCTCAGCTGGAGCGCTAGATTTAGCCAAACAAATGATTGCCTTAATCGCCAAAGGAAACGATAAGTATAAAAGTTTATATAAACTTGATGATTCAATTGAGAATAAAATTTTAACCATTGCTAAAAAAGCATATGGTTCAAAAAACGTTATATATAGTATAGCGGCAAAGGATTTTTTAAAACATCATAATCATCTTAAATATTATGTTTGTATGGCTAAGACACCATTATCAATTACCGATGATCCAACCATTAAGGGTGGGCCAAGCAATTTTACGATCCATATTGAATCGTTTGAAATTAATCATGCAGCAAAATTAATCATTCCTATTTTAGGGAAAGTTTTTAGATTGCCCGGATTAGCAAAGAACCCTTCTGCTAAGGATATGTAATACCGTTAAACCGACAAAATTAAATAACCATTTACGGTTATTTTTTTTATTTTAACTGGATAAATAAAATGAAATTCCTTTGTTGAAAATTCTAAGATAAAAAATAAATTAAATAATATTTGCTTTTTGGAACTAAATAATATATAATTTTAAAGGTTTTTCTCGTTACTAAGATTGCTGATACACCAAGCGTAGTTGTCAAGGTGTCTCAGGTAACTTATTAACGACAAATTCTGATTCGTAACAATATCGTTACACAGGAGGCAACAACATGAATCAAGAATTGAGAATTAAATTATTCTCTTATGACCACAAACTTTTAGATCAATCTGTAAAAAAAATTATGGTATTGGCTAAAACAAGTGGTGCAGAAGTCAAAGGTCCAGTTCCATTACCTACAAAAAAGGAAATCTTCACAATCCTACGTTCACCGCATGTAAATAAATCAAGTCGTGAACAGTTCGAAAGAAGAACACACAAACGTTTAATCATCTTAACTAACACAAACGCTAAAACTATTGACAGTCTTAAGCGTCTTATCATTCCAACTGGTGTTGAAATCCAGATCAAACTTTAATATATATAGTATAGGAGCAACAATATGAAATCATTACTAGGTACTAAAGTGGGGATGACCCAAGTCTTTACAAAAGAAGGCAAGGCGATCCCTACAACCGTAATTTACGTTGAACCAAACAAAGTCCTTGATGTAAGAACTCAAGAAAAAGACGGATATACAGCACTACAAGTTGGATACAAAACAGTTAAAGATAAAAACGTTACAAAACCTAAAATGGGACAATTTAAAAAAGCAAAATGCGAACCAAAAAGATTCATCCGAGAATTTAGAGATATGACTGGTTACACAATCGGTCAAGAATTCGGAGTAGAAATTTTCGAACAAGGGCAATATATTAGCGCCCAAGCTAAAACCAAAGGTCATGGTTTTACCGGTTCAATCAAACGACATAATTTCTCAATTGGTCCAATGGGCCACGGTGCAGGATACCCTCACCGTTATGTCGGATCAATCTCTGGAGGCCGTGGTGGTAGTCAAGCCCAACGAGTTTTCAAGGGAACAAAACTTCCTGGCCATTATGGCTACGAAACAGTCACAACATCAAACCTATTAGTTTTAGATGTTATGAAGGATAAAAACCTAATCTTAATTAAAGGTGCGGTTCCAGGTCCAAAAGGGATGACCATTCTATTGAAAGATACCCTATCAAAAGTTGGCAAGATTGAAACTATTAATTTAGTTAACAATTCAACTACTAAAAAAGAAACAAGCGAACCTAAAGCTTAATTTGTGAAAGGATAAACAAAATGACTAAAATTAAATTATTAAATATTGATGGTAAAACTGTTAAAGACATTACGATTGATGAATCACTTTTTGTTGAGCAACCTCACAAACAGGCAATGTTCGACGCAGTAATTGCTGAAAACGCAGCAGAACGTCAAGGGACCCACTCAACTTTAACCAAAGGTGAAGTTCGTGGTGGTGGTAAAAAACCTTGAAGACAAAAACATACTGGTAAAGCAAGAACCGGTTCAACACGTAACCCCCATTGAAAAGGTGGTGGTGTTGTGTTCGGACCGAAACCAACAAGAAACTATACTAAGAAGCTTAATGCTAAAGTTAGAAGACTTGCTTTTAAATCAGCGTTAACCGCAAAGCTTAATGACAAAATGTTCTACGGACTTGAAGATGGAGCACAACTAGATATTCCATCAACAAAATCAATGAGTGAATTTGTTACAAACGCAAAATTCGTTAACAAGAAAGTATTGTTTGTACTTGAATCGTTAGATAATAACATTCAAAAATCAACAAACAACTTACCTAAAGTTAACACTAAAATGTGAAACCAAGTTTCTGTAAAAGATGTAATGCATGCAAATGTAATCATCGTTCAAGAAACCGCGTTAAAAAATTATAAGGAGGTAATGGCATAATGGATTTATCAGAAATCATTGTAAAGCCTTATCATACAGAAAAGAGTTACGGATTACGAAATCAAGAAAAAGTAGTCCTTACATTCGTTGTTCATAAGGCAGCAACTAAAACCTCTATTAAATTAGCATTTGAATCTATTTATGGAATTAAACCTGAAAAGGTTAATGTTCTTAAAAAGAAACCTACAAGTGTTAAAACTGGAACTAAGACTCCAGGAAGATCTAAATTGATGAAAATAGCTTATATCATTTTACCAGAAGGTATTGATGTGGCTTTAACTCAAGAAGAAATGGACGCAGCATCTAAAGCTCAAAGCGAAGCTGCAACACAAACAAAAAAGAAAACTAAAAAAGAAGATGTTAAGGTTGAATCAACCAAAACTAAAACAACTCCAATTGTTAAAGCAGCTGCTAAAAAGCCAGCCGTTAAAACAGCTAAGAGTAACGCAAAAATCTCAACTGTAAAACCTGCTGCTAAAAAACCAGCAATCAAAACAGTTAAGGGTGCGTCGAAAACTTCTAGATAGTTAATTGTCGAAAAGCAAACAAGGAGGCATGTATGGCAGTTAAGAAAGTACAAACCAGAAGTAGTGGTATAAGACAAACAACAGTTATTGATTATAAAAAAATATTAACAACTGATAAACCTGAAAAGTCACTAACCATAACTTTGAAAAAAAATTCTGGTCGAAACAACCAGGGTAAAATCACAGTTCGTCACCAAGGTGGTGGACACAAACGAAGATACCGTATTATTGATTTCAAAAGAAATAAAGATAATAAGGTAGCTACAATTAAAACAATTGAATATGATCCAAATCGTTCTTCATTCATCTCATTAGTAGTGTATGAAGACGGGGAAAAGAAATATATCATTGCTCCTAAAGGAATTAAAGTTGGCGACAAAATTATTTCTGGAACAAAAGACATTGATATTAAAATTGGAAACTGTATGCCATTGGAAATCATTCCTGAAGGAACAACTGTTCATAACGTTGAACTACAACCTGGGCACGGTGCTCAACTTGCTAGATCAGCTGGAACAAGTATTCAAATTCTAGGTAAAGATGAAACTGGTAAATATATAGTTTGTAAATTATCTTCTGGAGAAGTTCGTAAAATTCGTAAAGAATGTCGCGCAACAATCGGAACAGTTTCAAATGAAGACCATAACTTAGTTGTTATTGGTAAAGCAGGTCGTAATCGTCACTTAGGCATTAGACCAACTGTTCGTGGTTCAGCAATGAACCCGAACGATCACCCCCATGGTGGTGGTGAAGGTCGATCTCCAATTGGTATGGACGCGCCAAGAACACCTTGGGGTAAACGCCACATGGGTGTTAAAACTAGAAACAAAAAGAAGGCATCGCAAGATTTAATCATGCGTCGTCGTAAGTAATAGAAAGGAATTATATATATGTCAAGAAGTTCTAAAAAAGGTGCTTTTGTTGAACCTAGCTTAATGAAAAAAGTTGTAGCTATGAATGCAAACCCAAAAAAGAGACCAATCAAAACTTGGTCACGTCGTAGTACTATCTTCCCTGAATTTATTGGTTTAACCTTTGAAGTTCATAACGGTAAAGCTTTTCTTAAAGTTTATGTTACTGAAGATATGGTCGGACACAAATTAGGCGAATTCTCTCCAACACGTAATTTCAAAAATCACACGGAAGCAAAACGTTAGGTATAAATTATGATTAATAAAGTTATTCAAAGAAACATTCACGTTTCTCACCGTAAAGCTAAATTAGTGTGTGATTTAATTAGAAATAAAGAAGTTAGAGAAGCTATTACAATTCTAGAAAACACTAATAAAAGAATGTCTCCGATAATTAAAAAATTATTAGAGTCAGCGATTGCGAACGCAATTAACAACCATGCTATGGACGCTAGCAAATTGTATATTTATGCAATTGTAGCAAACCAAGGCCCGACTTGAAAGCGAACAATGCCAAGAGCTAAGGGATCAGCAGATCTTATGTTAAAAAGAACAACTCATCTTGAGATTCAACTAAGTGATGAACCCAACGAAAGAGCTATTCAAATAGAAAAACAAAAAAACAAAAACAAAAAACCAGCTAAAAAAGAAGTTATAAAAGCTAATGTTAAGGTTATTGATAAATCTAATAATAAGACAGAGTCAACTAAAATTACAGATAAAGCAACTATTAAAGCAACTGCAACAAAAACTGCACCAGCTAAAAAAGTCACAACTGCTAAACCAGCAACAACAGCAAAAAAACCAGCTGCTAAAAAAACTGCAACTGCTAAACCAGCAACAACAGTAAAAAAACCAGCTGCTAAAAAAACTGCAACTGCTAAACCAGCAACAACAGTAAAAAAACCAACTGTTAAAAAAACTGCAACTGCTAAACCAGCAACAACAGTAAAAAAACCAACTGTTAAAAAAACTGCAACTGCTAAACCAGCAACAACAGTAAAAAAACCAACTGTTAAAAAAGGAGGAACCAAATAATGGGACAAAAAGTAAATCCTAATGGTTTAAGATATGGGATTAATAAAAATTGACAATCTCGATGAATTCCTCAAGACAATAAGCAAATGGCTAAATGATTAGTCGGAGATGACAAGCTACGAGAATATATTATTCGTAAATATGCAAAAGCAATGGTGGATCATATAGAAATCGAAAGAACACAAAAAGCTATTGATGTTTTCGTTTATGCAACTCAACCTGGTATTCTAATCGGATCAGAAGGTTCAGAATCTAAAAAAATTAAATTAGAAATAAACAAAATCGTTGGTAGAAATATTAGAGTTAATCTAAATATTCTAGCTATCGAAAAACCAGAATTATGTGCAAGAATTATTGCGCGAGAAATTGCTGATGGAATCGAAAGAAGAGTATCTTTTAGAATTGCGCAAAAATTTGCAATACGAAAAGTTATGAAATCAGGAGCCAAAGGTATTAAGACTCATGTCTCTGGACGTTTGGGCGGAGTTGAAATGGCTCGAGCTGAAGGTTATTCAGAAGGTAATATTCCATTATCGACATTACGTGCAGACGTTGATTATGCTTTGGAAAAAGCACATACAACATACGGCGTTATTGGCGTTAAAGTATGAATTAATCGAGGGGAATACTTTGGAAAAGGATTTACTAGCACTAATGTTAGAAAAAACCGTAACAATGATTCTAGAAACAGAAAACCATTTACAAAAAGAGCAGACGGCAAAAGACCAGATGGCAATAGAAAGCCATATGGAGACCGTCCGAAAAATACATCTAACAAGGGGGAATAAGCAATGTTACAACCAAAACGTACAAAATATAGAAAATCTCATAAAGTTAGTTACGAGGGAAAAGCAAAAGGTAATACATTTGTAGCCTTTGGAGAATATGGTTTAATGGCAACTGAAGGTGACTGAATAAATAACCGTCAAATTGAAGCTGCTCGGATCGCAATTAGTAAACGACTAGGTAAAACCGGTAAAATGTGAATCAGAATTTTTCCACATTTATCTTTAACAAAGAAACCATTAGAAGTTCGTATGGGTTCTGGTAAAGGTAACCCTGAAAAATGGGTTGCTGTTGTTAAACAAGGTACAGTAATGTTTGAAATTGGTGGAGTTCCAGAACCCGTAGCGAAGAATGCACTTCGCGCTGCAGGTAACAAACTGTGCGTTTCATGAAAAATCGTAGAGAAGGGAGATCGTCCTAATGGCTAATGGAATTACAATTGAATTAAGAAAAAAATCTAATGATGAGTTGGCAGAACTAATAGTAAAGCTAAAAGCACAACTTTTACAACAACGTTTTAGTATGGCTAATGGTGAGGCTGAAAAGTTACACACAATTCAGGAAATCAGAAGAACGATAGCTCGTGCTCTTACTATTATTAATGAAAGAGGAATAACTATTTCGTTAAGTAAAACAAAGCAAGCTAAAAAAGCATCTGCTGCGGTTTATTCAACAAAGAACACAACTGCAATCAAAGCAATTCATAAAATTGAAGATGAATCAGTTAAACCAAAAACAACTATTAAAGCTGAAAAAGTTAAAGCAGTTAATAAAGAAATTAATTCTGTGGGTAAAGTTGTTAAAGTTAAAACCACAACTGCAAAACCAGCTACAAAACATGCAACTGCTAAAAAAGCAACCGTAGCTAAAACTGCAACTGCAAAAACTGCAACTGCTAAAAAAGCAACCGTAGCTAAAACTGCAACTGCAAAACCTGCAGCTGCCAAAAAAGTAGTAGCCGCTAAAAAACCAGCTGCTAAAAAACCAGCTGCTAAAAAACCAGTAGAGCCTGTTAAAAAACCTGTAACTAAAAAAGTAGCTGCAGTTAAAAAGACTACTACTGCTAAAAAACCTGCTGTTAAAAAAACTACAGCTAAAACACCGACTACTACAAAGGGGCTTAAATAATGGAAAAACAAACTAACGAATTAAATCGTAATCGAAGAAAAGTTTTATTTGGGATTGTAGTTTCAGATAAAATGCAAAAGACAGTAGTTGTTAAAGTTGAAACAAAAGCTAAACATCCACTTTATAAAAAACAAATTGTTACTCATAAAAAATACCATGCACATGACGAAAACGAAACTGCAGGTATCGGTGACAAGGTAGAAATTGTTGAAACACGACCTTTAAGTGCTACTAAAACTTGAAGAGTTAGTAAAATTCTAGAAAAAGCTAAATAGTAAATATTATAAGGAGGTAATCATTATGGTTCAACATATGACGAGAATGAAGGTTGCGGATAATACCGGAGCTAAAGAAGTCGGAGTAATTAAAGTGTTAGGCGGATCAAAACGCCGATACGCTGGAATTGGCGACGTGGTTGTTGTTTCAGTTAAGAAACTAGCACCAGGCGGAAATGTAACAAAAGGTCAAATTTTTAAGGCTGTTGTTGTTAGAACGCGAAAAGGTGTGAAACGCCAATCAGGAGCTACACTTAAATTTGATGAAAATGCATGCGTAATCATTAAAGACGACAAAACACCGAGAGGGACAAGAATTTTTGGTCCCGTAGCTCGAGAATTAAGAGAGCGTGGATATAATAAAATTGTCTCATTAGCTCCAGAAGTACTATAGGAGGTCACAATATGAATAGAATAAAACTTGGCGATACAGTTCGAGTTATCTCTGGTAAAAACAAAGGCCTTGAAGGTACTGTTACTAAAACCAACATCAAAGCTCAAACAGCTATTGTTGAAGGTTTAAACAAAGTTAAAAAACACCAAAAACAAGATAATGATCACGAAGAATCTGGCATCATTGAAATTGAAGCACCAATTCGTATGTGTAAATTAGCATTGCTTGACCCCAAAGGGAAAGGCGTTACTACAAAAGTAAAATATGCTAAAAATAAAGAAGGTAAAAAAATTCGAGTTGCTAGAAAAACTGGGCACGAATTTAGCACAAAATAAAGGAGAATATTATGGCATTTTTAAAACAAGAATATAATAAAAAAATCGCTCCTCAATTAATGGCTAAATATAAATACGATTCAGTTATGGAAATTCCAAAACTTGAAAAAATAGTTATTAATATGGGAGTTGGGAATGCAGTTCAGGATGCTAAAAATCTAGAACGTGCAATCAACGAAATAGAATTAATCACTGGGCAAAAACCAGTTGTTACAAAAGCAAAAAAATCTATCGCTACTTTTAAATTAAGAGCTGGCCAAGGAATTGGCGCTAAAGTTACATTAAGAGGTAATAACATGTGAGCTTTTGTTGAAACATTATTTAATGTTGCATTACCTCGTGTACGAGATTTTAGAGGCTTAGACAATAATTCATTTGATGGAAGGGGAAATTTTACTTTAGGACTTAAAGAACAAATTATTTTTCCACAAATTATTTATGATGATGTGAAACAAGTACGAGGCTTTGATGTTACATTTGTAACATCAGCTAAAACGAACGATGAAGCTAGAGCTCTTCTTAAAGCGCTTGGAGCACCGTTTAAAAAAGCAAAAGGAGAAAAATAATGGCAAAAAAATCATGGATTGCAAAACAAAAAAAACATCAAAAATTTGCAGTTAGAGAGTACACACGTTGTGAACGTTGTGGACGAGCGAGAGCTGTTAACCGAAAATTCGGCGTTTGCCGATTATGCTTTAGAGAATTAGCTTACAAGGGTGCCATTCCAGGCATCAAGAAAGCTTCATGATAGGGGGATATTAATATGCATACAGATCCAATAGCAGAACTTCTAACCAAAATTAGAAACGCTAAAAAAGCAAAACATCAAAGTGTAGTAATACCTACTTCTAAGGTGAAAACAGCAATTCTTCAATTGTTAAAAAATGAAGGTTATATTAAAGATTATTCAGTTAAAAATCTTGATAACAACAAATCTCAAACAACTATTAAACTTAAATACAAAAATAAAGTTTCATCAATTACTGGTTTACGTCAAATTTCTAAACCAGGGCTTAGAATTTATTCTAATGCAGGTGAATTACCAAAAGTATTAAACGGTTTAGGTGTTGCTATTATTTCAACAAGTAATGGTATTATGACTGACAAAAATGCACGAAAGGCAAACATGGGCGGTGAAGTAATCGCTTATATTTGATAGGTAAAATTTATGTCAAGAATAGGAAACCGAATATTAGAAATTCCAACAGGAGTTTCAGTTGAAGTTAAAAAAAACATAATCAACGTTAAAGGTCCATTAGGAGCTTTAATCGTTAATTACCCAGACGTGATTACATGTACAGTAGATACTAATAAAATAAAGATCACTAGAGCGAATGATATAAAACAAACCAAAATGTATCACGGGACTGTTAATTCAAACCTATCTAACGCAATTGAAGGTGTTTCAAAAGGTTTTATTAAGGAACTAACTCTTAAAGGAGTGGGTTACAAAGCTAAAATCCAAGGCGATAAATTAAATTTAGCTCTAGGTTTTAGTCACCCAGTTAACAAGGACATTCCACAAGGTTTGAAAATTGAAACGCCAACTGTAACTGAAATTAAAATTATAGGAATTGACAAAGCGCAAGTAGGTCAATTCGCGGCTGAAGTTCGTGCTTATCGAAAACCAGAACCTTATAAAGGTAAAGGTGTTCTTTACAAAGGCGAAAAAATTATTAGAAAAGCAGGTAAAACTGCTGAAGGTTCTAAGAAGAAATAGGAGGATAGAATATGAAACGTATAAATATAGATCGAAACGCAAAACGTGTTATTCGACACAAACGAACATCTAACAAGATTAAAGTCATTGACAATAGTCGCCCTAGATTAGTTGTTAACAAATCAAACAGCCATATTGCTGTCCAACTAATTGATGTTAACACTCAAAAAACAATAGCAGCTAGTTCATCTGTTGCTTTGAAATTGAAAAATGGAAACAAAGAAAACGCTAAAAAAGTAGGGAAAGACATTGCTACAAAAGCAATTGGTCTTGGCGTAAAAGAAGTAACGTTTGACCGTGGTGGTTCAAAATATCACGGGCGAATATCAGCCCTAGCGAATGCTGCTCGAGAAGCAGGATTAAAATTCTAGTTAAAGGAGAACTAAATTATGTCAGAAATTATTAAAAAACAATCAAGCGAAACAGTTCAAGAAACTAGTGAAAAAACAGAAGCTAAAGTTGAAACTAAAGTAGAAGCTAAACCTATCGATGCAAAAGAACATCATAAAGACGGCGCACACAATGATGGGGATAAAAAAACTTCATCATACAAAAAATCTTTAAAACCAATGAAATCAAAATCATTTCAACGTGAAAACACTGGTTTTGAAGAAAAAGTTGTAAAAATTAAAAGAATTTCAAAAACTACAAAAGGTGGGCGATCAATGCGATTTAGCGCATTAGTTGTTGTTGGTGACCGAAAGGGAACTGTTGGATTTGGAATGGGAAAATCAATTGAAGTTCCAGATGCAATTAAAAAAGCAATTAAAAATGCGAATAATAATTTAATTAAAGTTAAAATTAATAAAAATGGAACCGTGTACCATGAAACATTAGGACATCACGGCGCAGGAAAAGTATTAATCAAACCAGCTCCAAAAGGAATTGGAATTATTGCTGGTGGTCCTGTACGAGCGGTTATTGAACTTGCTGGATATAGTGATATCTATACCAAAAGTCAAGGATCGAAAACGCCAATTAATGTTATCCGAGCTACAATGCACGGACTTGAAAGTCAAATGTCTCCAAAAGATGTTGCACGACTTCGAGACAAAGACGTGAAAGATTTATAGAGGTATAAGAATATGGATTTAAGTAAATTAGAGTATACTAAAGGTTCGCGTAACCACCGTGAAAAACGTGTTGGTCGTGGAAACGGCTCGGGAATTGGAAAAACTTGTGGGCGTGGCCAAGATGGTCAAAAATCACGTAAATCAGGTCACACTCGTTTAGGATTTGAAGGTGGACAAACACCTTTATACCGTCGAGTACCTAAAGTTGGGTTTAATAACGATAACTTCGCTCATAAATTTAACACTATAACTATTGAACAATTAAATGGTTTAAGTGAAAAGACTATAACCCCTGAATTATTATTAGAAAAACGAATGTTAAAACATAAAAACTTACCTATTAAGATAATAGGTAACACAAAATTAAATAATTCAATTACAATTAAAGCACACAAATTTACTAAGGGTGCTTTAGAAAGTATTAAAAATGCTAAAGGCAAGTTTGAAATAATTAAATAAAAGCAAAGGACTATTATGGCAACAAAAAAAACTACATCAGGATTTCGCGAGCTTAAGTCAATTGTAAGAAATAAAAAAGTAATGGTTAGCATCTTAACGACGCTATCATTACTTATCTTGTTTAGAATAGGGTCGGTTATTCCGATGCCATTCGCAACAATGAACTCAGACGCTTTAAATCAAAGTAGTTTCTTACAAATGATGAATATGCTTGGTGGTGGTGGATTACGGAGAATCTCAATTTTTGCAATTGGAATATCACCGTACATTACTGCACAAATTATTATTCAGTTATTAAGTTCAGATTTGATTCCGCCTTTATCACGGCTTTCTAAAAGTGGTGAAAGAGGTAGAAAAAAAATTGAAATCATTACAAGAATGTTTACATTGCCATTTGCAATTATTCAGGCTTATGCGATTATCTCATTAGCCTCGACTAATACTGATGTAATAACCTTTGATTTACCTAATGGTGACAGTTTAAGTCCATTTTATTATTTCTTTTATATCCTATTAATGACAACCGGAACATACGTAGCTATTTTCCTAGGAGATGTTATAACTAAAAAAGGTGTAGGTAATGGAATTACATTAATCATCTTAGCAGGGATTGTTGCTTCATTGTTTTCAAGTTTCGAAACAGTTTTTGGAACTCTAACAAGTGGAGCCGGACAATCACAAGCATTAACTTCAGTTATTAACTTCGTTGTTTATTTGTTGTTTTATATTATTCTATTGGTGGCCGTTGTATTTATCAATGGATCCGTTCGAAAGATACCAATACAACAAACAGGTCAAGGATTAACTAGCAATAGAGATGAATTACCTTACCTACCGTTGAAGATTAATGCAGCAGGTGTTATTCCTGTTATATTTGCATCATCTGTAATGACTATACCATCAACCATCGCACAATTTTTACCAGCTGATGGTAACGGGCCTAAATGATTTATTGATACTTATTTAACGTTTAATTCCTGGAGTGGTATAGTGATCTATGCAGTCTTAATTGTCCTCTTCACATTTTTCTACTCCTACGTCCAGATTAATCCAAATAAAATATCCGAGGACTTTAAGAAGTCCGGTAGGTTTATTCCTGGCGTTAAAACAGGTTTAGATACAGAAAAACATATTTCTAAAACGTTGCTCCGTATTAATTTTATTGGGGGGCCATTCCTGGCAATAGTTGCGGCATTACCATATGTCGTATCAGTAGCTAGTGGAAATGTCATTCCTTCGAGCGCAGCTCTAGGAGGGACAGGAATTGTTATTATGGTTTCTGCTTCCATTGAGTTATGGCAATCAATTAGAAGTGCTTCAACTACTTCGACATATAATTATATAAAGAAGGAAATTGAAACTCAAGTAAATGAAGACAACATTGATGATAAGGAAAATTTAGTTCAATTATGATAGAAGGTGCTTAGATATGAAAATTGTTTTAATTGGTCCGCCTGGTTCTGGCAAAGGCACAATTTCCTTTGCTTTAGTCAAGGATGCATCGATTGTACATATTTCAACGGGGAACCTTTTTAGAAAGACGGCTAAGTCTACAGGTTCATTATCAGAACAATTGAGAATGATAATGGGTAGTGGTCAATTAGTTCCTGATGATTTAACAAATGAAATTGCTAAAAATGAAATCATAGATACAACAAGTAAAAATTTAAGTTTTGTCTTGGATGGCTATCCAAGAACAGTAGAACAAGCAAGTTTTTTAGATACTGTTTGTGATATTGATAAAGTTTTTTATCTAGATGTTAATCACGATATTTTAGTTAAACGAATTATCGGACGAAGAACTTGTCCAAAATGTGGGCGGATTTATAATATATATTTCCACCCGCCGAAGAATAATGAAATTTGTGATGATGATCAAACTATTTTATCACAGCGTAAGGATGATAACTTTGAAACGGTTGAAAACCGTATGCAGGTTTATCAAACACAAACAACACCTTTGGTAGAGTTTTATGAAAAACAAAATAAACTCGTAAGAGTTGATGGCGCAATGCCTATTGATAAAGTAATAGAAATTATAAAAAAGGAAACTCATTATGATATTCATTAAATCCGAATATGATTTGGAAATGATTCGTCATGCCGTATCCATCTGAAAGAAAGCGCAAGAAGCAGTTAATAGCGCTATCAGGGTCGGCATGACATTAAAGGAACTTGATCTTATCTTAAAAGATGCGATTGAAGGTAATGGTGGCACTTGTGCTTTCCATAAATACCAAGGGTTCCCAGGCTATAACTGTATCTCTGTGAATGAATGTATTATTCACGGGATTCCAAATGACTACGCTCTAAAAGATGGTGACTCAGTTACCTTCGATGTTGGAACGGAATACAAGAAACATTTTTGTGATGCAGCATTCACTATCATTGTGGGTGAAGCAAGCGATGAAGCGATTCACATTCGCGATACAGCACGTCAAGCAATTGATGAAGCTGTTAAAATTATTAAACCAGGAGTTTCTACAAAGAAAATTTCAAAGGTAATTGAAGAATATGTAAAATCGCAAGGTTATTACTTATTGCATGATTTCACTGGACATGGTTGTGGTAATCAAATTCATGAAGACCCAGCCATACCAAATTATGTAACTCCATTTATACCGGGTTTTAAATTAGTAGAAAATATGGTTATCTGTATTGAACCGATGATTATGACTGATAGTCGTAAGTTTTATATGGCAGAAAATAATTGATCAATTATCGCAAGTAATAAAAAATTAAGTTCACATTGAGAGCACATGATTTGAGTAACAGCCGACGGTTGTGAAGTGCTTACAAAATAGGAGAAATAAATGGCAGATCAAAAAATTAGCATGAAGGGCAAAATTCAAGAAACCCTTCAAGGCGGAAGTTTTAAAGTAAAATTAGAAAATGGCGTTTTAATTACTGCGCACGTATCAGGTAAAATGAGAGTTTACAAAATTAGCATCTTACCGGGTGATACCGTTGACGTTGAGTTAAGTCCTTATGATTTAACACGTGGCAGAATTACCTACAGACACCATTAATAGGAGGTATCTTAATGAAAGTAAGAGCATCAGTCAAACCAATCTGTAAGGATTGTAAAATTATTAAAAGACATGGGCGTGTTAGAGTTATATGTAAAAACCCGAAACACAAACAGAGACAAGGATAAGGAGATAAATATATGGCACGTATATTTGGTGTAGATATTCCGAATGATAAAAGAGCAGTCATCTCTTTGACTTATATATTTGGAATAGGAAAAACAACAGCTAAAGATATTTTAGCTGAAGCTAAAATCGATGAATCTCGTAGAATCAAAGATTTGAGTGAAGAAGAATTAGCAATAATTCGTAAAATCGCTTCAAAGTACACACTTGAAGGTGATTTACGACGTGAAGTTGCTATGAATAAAAAAAGATTAATGGAAATTGCTTCGTATCGTGGAATGCGTCATCGTAGAAATTTACCAGTTCGTGGTCAAAGAACTAAGACTAATGCACGAACTCGTAAAGGACCAAGAAAAACTGTAGCAAATAAGAAAATCGAATCTAGATAGGAGACAATAACATGGCTAAAAAAAAGAAATTAAGTTTCACAGCTGGAATTGCTCATATTCACGCGACAAGAAACAATACAATTATTACCTTAACAGATGAAAAAGGGAATGTTATATCATGGGCATCTTCTGGATCTATAGGTTATAAAGGTTCAAAGAAAAAAACCCCATATTCAGCTGGAATTGCTGCTGAATCTACTGCTAAAATTGCAATGGATTTAGGGCTTAAAAGTGTTAACATTAATGTAAATGGAACTGGTTCAGGTAGAGACACTGCAATCAGAAGTTTACAAGCTGTTGGTTTAGAAATAACTAACATTAACGATGTAACACCAATACCACATAATGGCTGTAGACCACCTAAAAAACCAAGATAGGAGAAATAAATGGAAAAATTCTTAAAATACAATATTGATGTAGAAACTAAAAATGATGATGATAATTATGCAAAAGTAGTTGTTAGCCCGCTTGAAAGAGGTTTCGGAAATACGCTTGGTAATGCAATTAGAAGAATCATTTTAAGCAACATTCCTGGGGCATCAATGTTTGCAATCAAAATCCCCGGAGTAACTCACGAATTTCAAGCAATTGATGGAGTTTATGAAGACGTTACACAAATTATTTTAAATCTTAAAAGATTAGTTATCTCTATAGATGAAAATATTTATAGTGATGATGAATTAGATAATATACACATTGAGGAATGACCGACTTTGAAAATTAATTTTTCAGGGCCTGGCGATATTACAGGACACGACATAGAAGTGCCTGCTGGATTTGAAGTTATCAACAAAGATATTCATATCGCTACTATTACCAGAAAAAGTAAATTTCAAATGGAATTATATGCAAGAACAGGTAGAGGTTTTAAAACTTTTAAAGAAAACAAAGAAGGAATTACTAGTTTATCTGTTATTCCAACTGATTCAGATTATTCACCAATTATTAAAGTATCATATAATGTTGAAGAATTTAAGTTAAGCAAACAAGCTGTTGGTGATAGACTAACAATTGAAGTTGCTACCAATGGTGCTAAAAAAGCAAGCGATACAATTGCATTAGCAGCTAAAATACTAAGCGAACATTTAATTCCACTAGTGGATATTAATGAAAGAATTCATGAAATAGAAATCATGAAAGAACGTGAAGCTGAAACTAAAAAGGCAAGTTTATCAATTCCAATTGAAGACTTAGACTTAACAGTAAGAGCATACAACGCACTTAAAGGCGCTGGAATTAATACAACCCACGAATTGATTGAAAAAAGTCGTTCTGAAATTGATAGAATCCGTAATTTAGGAAGAAAATCAGTTAATGAAATTATTCATAAAATTCACGAACGTGGCTTGAAATTAAAAGATAATAGTTAGGAGGAACAATAAATGTCTTTTCAAAATAAAAAAGGTAAAACTAGATCATGACGTAAAATGGTTACACGCCAACAAGTGTCTGATGTTATAGCTTATGGTAGAATTACAACTACAATAACAAAAGCAAAAGAATCACAACGACATGTCGATAAAATGGTTACACTAGCAAAAAAGGATACATTAGCTTCAAGACG
The DNA here is from genome assembly GCA_021378535.1 of Ureaplasma sp. Hg1. Classification (GTDB taxonomy): domain Bacteria; phylum Bacillota_I; class Bacilli_A; order Mycoplasmatales; family Mycoplasmoidaceae; genus JAACJV01. The sequence goes on from JAACJV010000009.1 coordinate 19,762, forward strand.
AAAAGCTGCTTCTGTATTATTAAATACTAGTACAATGAACAGTGATGATTTATTGAAGAAATTATTTAATAAAATTGGACCCAAATATAAAACCCGCAACGGGGGTTATACAAGAGTTTTAAAACTAGGATCAAGACCTGGGGATAACACTGAAGAAGCTATTTTAGAATTAGTTTAATATTAAATCTAACTGAAATTCAGTTAGATTTTTTTTTATTTAATTATCGGAAGAAACTTAAAGAAATATGAAAGCGATTAAAAAATAAACTTTTTTATGAAATTTCAATATAATATATAAGATATATTAATCAGATAGGAATATTTTAATGACAAAAGATAAAACTTTAATATTACCAGAAAAAAAAGAAAAAATAGCTAAACAAGCTGTTGAATTTACTAATGTATCTTATGGTTATACTAAAGAAAGATTGGCGTTAGAAGATGTATCATTTTCTATTGATGAAGGTGAATATGTTTGCATTATTGGACATAACGGTTCAGGAAAATCTACAGTATCAAAAGTTTTAACAGGCTTATTAAAGCCGCAAAAAGGATATATTAAATTATTTACTGAAAAAATTAGTTTAGCTAATCTTAAATTTTTAAGAAACAATATAGGGATTGTTTTTCAAAACCCAGATAATCAATTTATTGGTATGACAGCAGAAGATGATATTGCTTTTGGTTTAGAAAATCGTAAAGTGCCTCGTGAAATGATATGAGATATTATTTTGCGAGCAGCTGAGGCTGTTAACATTACTCAGTTACTTAAAAAAGAATCTTCTGAACTTTCTGGTGGGCAAAAACAAAGAGTAGCTATAGCTAGTATTTTAGCTATCAATCCTAAGGTTATTATTTTTGATGAATCTACGTCAATGCTAGATCCAAAAGGTAAGGTTGAATTAAAGGAATTAATGGTGAAATTAAGAGATGAGGCAATGAAAACTGTGATTTCGATAACCCATGATATGGAGGAAGTTATTCGCGCTGATAAAGTAATAGTAATGGACCAAGGTCATGTAATTAAGTTTGGCAAGCCATCAGAAGTATTTGAAAACGAAAAATTTTTACAGGAAATTAAGTTGGATGTACCATTTACTTTAAAGTTGTCACGTTTATTAAAAGAAAAAAGTAATAAAGAAATTAATCTAACATTAGATCACAAGGAATTAATTAAACAAATATGTCATTAAAAGAAAACAAAACATTTGGGCCATATGATGATTTAGAAAACGCAATTAGTGTGCGTAATCTTTATGCTGTCTATGATCCAGGGTCTGAGAATCAATTGATTGCTGTTAATGACCTTAGTTTTGATTTCAAAAAAAATAAAATATATTTTGTAATTGGTAATTCTGGTTCAGGTAAATCAACATTGGTTGCACATTTTAATGGCTTGTTAAAAAGCAAATACGGAATTATTAAAATTGACGATATTTCTATTAATGGTAAAAAGGATTTGCAAAAGGTTTTATTGTTTCCCTTAGCTTTAGATAATGAAGAAATTACACAAATGTTAAATGACAAACTAATTATTAATAATCGTAATCTTCATATTGTTATTGCCAATAAAAATGCATGGAAAAGTGATATAGCACTAGCATTCGAAGGTAATTATAAGCTAAAACCTCAAAGTGTAAAGATATTAAAATCGACTGATTTTAAGCAGGAAATTGATGATCAATGATTTAGTAATACCAAAATTGCATTAATTACATTAAGGGAAGATGAATTTGTTGAAATTTTAGATTCTAAAAACTTTAACGATGTTAACCCTAACGAATGTAATGCTGATAAAATAAGAATTTATAATCGGAAAAATACAGGTAAAATAAAAGAATTTAAAAAACTTCGTAAGAAGGTTAGTATGGTTTTTCAATTTCCTGAATACCAATTATTCAAAGATACAATTGAAAAAGACATTATGTTTGGACCAATGGCACTAGGAACAAAAAAACCAGAAGCTAAAATATTAGCTAAAAAATATTTAAATAAATTAGGTTTAGACGATTCTTACTTAGAACGTTCACCCTTTGCATTAAGTGGTGGGCAAAAGCGTCGCGTTGCGATTGCTGGTATTTTATCAATCGAACCCAATGTTTTAATTTTTGATGAACCTACAGCTGGACTAGATCCCGCTGGTGAAAAAGAAATGATGGGAATAATTGAAGAAGCAAAACGTGACGGTAAAACAGTTTTTGTTATTACTCATACTATGGAACATGTACTTGAAGTCGCTGACTACGTTTTAGTAATGGATCAAGGTGAAATTATCAAACATGGTGTTCCTTATGAAATATTCACAGATCAAGAATTGATTAGAACTACATCAATTGATGTTCCGCGAGTTATTCATGTTATTCAAGAATTAATGGCCGAAGATAAAATATTTACTAAATTAATGGAAAAGCAACCTAATACAATAGAGAAATTATCAGATGAAATTGCTTTAATTCTTAATGACCAAAAAGGAAAGGGGAAATAACTATGGGTGCAGGCACATATATTAGAAGAAATTCACCAATCCATAAATTAAACCCTTCGTTAAAATTTATTGCATATATTTTATTTATTGTATTGGTATTTTTACCTATCGGTTTTTTTGGTCAAACAATTTTATTTGCTGTTATATTAATAGTATATGTAATGGCTAAATTACCCCGAAAAGCATTGCGGGAAATATTTAAATCGGTGGCAATTTTATTTATTTTATTATTTATTATAAATTGGGTAACATATAAGGATCCGATTGCTATTTATCATTATGCAGATAGTGACAATGCTTTTATTGGTTCGTCCAGTTGGATTAATGGGCCTATTTGAAAAGGTTCAGGTAGTGTTTCAGATAATTTAGTTTCAAATATTTGGGGTGGTTCTATTTCTGGTTATGACGCGCAATGAATTAATGCTCATAATACAGTTTTAACTGATGTTTGAAAACACAATGGGGGTTCAATTAATAGAACTTGAAATAGTATTTCCAGCGATGCTAGAAATCAGGTAAAAACATTTGTAGATGCTCAACATTTTGTTGGAGCAGATAGTAATACAGCTAAAACTTACTACTACATGATTACAAATGGATTTTCATTTGATGGTGTTCAATACTCTGCTTTTAGTTTACATGGGACAAGTAGTGTTAATATTGCTGCTAATCAAGTTATTTTTTATCAAGCTAATTGATATACGCTTAGCCCTCAAGCAATTGTTTTGGCTCTTTATATCACAACTAAAATTGCTATGATGATTATATTAACTGAAATTTTAACATCAACAACATCATCAATTGAGTTAACATATGCACTTGAAGATATATTAAGTCCATTAAGAATACTAAAGTTACCAGTAAATGAAGGTGCAATGATGATTTCGATTGCGCTTCGATTTGTACCCTCGTTATTAGATGAATCAAAACGTATTTTAAATGCACAAGCATCACGAGGGGTAGACTTTAAAAACGGCGGTTTTAAAGAAAAAACCCACTCCCTAATTTCGTTAATCGTACCGTTATTTTCAATTGCTTTTAAAAAAGCGGAGGATTTGGCAAATGCAATGGAGGCACGAGCTTATAATCCAAGATATGCTAGAAGTAGATATCGTAAATATAATTTGAAACTCACAGATTGATTAGGTTTCTTTATGGTTTCGATAGTTTGTGGATTCTTGATATCAATTTCAATATTTCATGTATTCTTCACGGCCTATGGTATTTTTGAAGCTTCCCTAATTTTTGCATAATATGAATTATAAAGTTACAGTCGCTTATAACGGAAGTCATTATCACGGTTGAGCGATTCAAAAAGATGTTAAAACAGTGCAAGGTTCAATTGAAACAACGTTATCAGAAATTTTTCAGCGCAAACTTAAAATTGTAGCTTCAGGACGTACGGACGCCTATGTCCATGCGTACGGCCAAGTATTTAATTTCAAACATAAAAAACTAACATTAGATGCAAAATCAATGTGTGAAGCGTTAAAACGTAGTTTGCCAAAGGATATTGAAGTTATTAATCTTGTTATTGCAGATGATAAGTTTCATGCGCGCTATCATGTTCTAGATAAGGAATATGTCTATTGTATTAATACTAATCCACGTCATGATATTTTTCAAGAGGATACAATTTATCAATATAATAAACCAATAGATATAAATAAAATAAATAAATTAGCTCAAGAATTTGTAGGAGAACATGATTTCTTATCATTTAGCACTACAGAAGTAGCTAATTCAACAAGAACTATTAAAACAATTACCATAACTGAAACAGATGGAATTGTTAAAATAAATATTAAAGGTTCAGGCTTTATTCGAAATATGGTGCGTATGATTGTCGGAAATTTATTGTTATATAATAATGATAAAAAAAGTTATGCGACAATATTAGAATTACTTAATGATCCTAAAAAAGGATCTTCAGTTACCAAGGCTCCAGGGTGTGGCTTATATTTACTGAAAGTAAACTATCACAAAAAATTTGAAATTTAATTTATTTGGATACAAAATAAACAAAAAAATAGATATAGATTTTTTACAAACTAAACGCTATAATAAATAGCGAGATATTATATTTGAGAGGTATTTTTATGGGATTATCAACAGGAATTATTGGATTACCAAACGTAGGGAAATCGACATTATTTAATGCAATTACCAATTCACAAGTTGAGGCAGCAAATTATCCATTTGCAACTATAGAACCAAATGTTGGAATTGTTAGTCTTCCTGATAATCGTTTAGAACAAATGGCACTATTAATTAACCCAGATAAAATAATGCCTGCTACATGTCAATTTGTAGATATAGCAGGATTGGTTAAAGGTGCTAGCAAAGGTGAAGGTTTAGGTAATAAATTTCTTCAAAACATTCGTGAAGTAGATGCTATTTGTCACGTAGTTAGATGCTTTAAAGATAAATCAATAACCCACGTTCACGATGGAGTTGACCCAATTAGAGATATCGGTGTTATTAATTTAGAATTAATTATGGCAGACCTTGAAATAATGAGTAAACGTTTACACCGTATTAAAAAGAAAGCTGAATCAGGCGATAAAGAGTCAAAAAACGAAGTATCTTTATTAACTAAAATAGTTAATTGTTTGGAAAGCGGAAAACTTGTTAGTGATATTCATTTACATAATGAAGAAATCGAAAGCCTTAGTTCGTATAATCTTTTGACACTTAAACCAATTTTATATATTGCTAATATTGGGGAAGATGAAATTGGTGAGCCAGATAGTAATGAATATTATCGACAATTAGAAGATTACTGCAAGGACACAAAAAATAAATTAGTTCCTATTAGCGCTAAAATCGAATACGAGATTAGTCAATTGAATCCCGAAGATAAAAATATTTTTATGGAAGATTTAAGTATGTCATGTACAGGCTTAGATAAAGTAATTAGAAGTTCATTTGAACTACTGAACCTAGCTACATATTTTACATTTGGTAAAAAAGAAGTAAGAGCTTGAACCTTCCACAAAGGTATGACAGCCCCACAATGTGCTGGGATTATTCACACAGATTTTGAAAGAGGTTTTATCAAAGCTGAAATAATGAAATATGAAGATCTAGTTGCTTTAAAAAATGAACTTGCTGTTAAAGTAGCTGGGAAAATGCGACTAGAAGGTAAGACATATTTAATGCAAGATGGAGATGTTTGTAATTTTAAGTTTAATGTTTAATAGAGGAGAAATTAAAAATGGCAAAATTTAATGCTTTTACAACCCCTAAAGGTTGGATTGATGTTATTTGCGGACCTATGTTCGCAGGGAAATCTGAAGAATTATTACGAAGATTAAACCGTATGCGTTTTGCAGAAGTTGAGTTCTTAGTTTTTAAACCTAAATTAGACACTAGAACTTCTCAAATAAAATCAAGAGACGGTCGAGCTATTAGCGCGATTGAGATTGATGATCCAATAGAAATTTTTACCCATATTTCTGAGTTCAAATCTAAACCTCACATTATAGCGATTGATGAGGCTCAGTTTTTTACACTTAATTTAAAAGAAGTTTGCACGACATTGGCAAACAACGGATATATTGTGTTAGTTGCAGGTTTAGAAAAAGATTTTAGAGGGGAATCATTTGGACCCTTGCCGGAAATTTTAACCCATGCAGAGCATATTCACAAATTAACTGCCATCTGCACTGAGTGTGGAGCACCTGCAACAATGACGCAAAGACTAATAAATCATAAACCTGCAATTTATGATTCGCCAATTGTATTAATTGGTAATACTGAAGCATACACAGCAAGATGCCGACATCATCATGAAGTTCCAGGCAAACCTAAGACATTTGCTGATAAACAATACGATATGCTTTTGACAGAACATAAAAGATAAATTAATTCTAGAGTTATAAATAAAAATTATATTTATATAAAAATAAAGCCTGTAATTCCATGATATAGACCAAACCCATAATATGCCACAATCTACTTAGAATGTTTATTGTGACATATTTTTTATCACTTTTTTATTGTTTTCAATCCGGTGTTGAATGCATTTTTTTAAAAGTAAAAGGGAATTTTTTTATCTTTAGTATCGCTATGCTAACGTATCTCTATCTATTAAAGTTTCCCATGTTTCTAAATGCGATAATCTTGCACTATTAAATTTTAAGTTGTATAATATTGTATGATTTTAAACATTGTTAAGTCATTAATTAATAGGATAAAGGATAAGAGTATTTTCTAATCTAAAATTTTGATATTATTAAAGATAGAAAATTACAATTAAATGTGATACAAATGCAAAAAATACTTACTTTGATTATTCCTACTTATAATCGTTCTAATAAGATAGAAAAGACATTATCACTAATAGATTGTGGGATTGTAAAAGATCTAAACATTATTGTAGTGGACGATGGAAGTACGGATAATACGGAATTAATGGTTAAACCCTTTATTGAAAAATTTCCAGAAGTTTTTCATTATTGTAAGAAGGATAATGGCAATTGAGGTTCTGTTATGAACTATATATTTCCTTTGGTTGAATCCAAATATTTAAAAATTTTAGATTCAGATGATCAACTAATTAATTTAAATGAATTTATAGAAAAGCTAAAAATGATAGATGCTGATTTAGTTGTGACGGATTTTGGTTTTAGAAACGGATCTGAATTTTCCTTCAGGTCCTTTAGTAAGGTTTTTAAGAAACAAAATGCGCTAGATAAAACAATGGATTTAGATGAAATTAATCTTTATAAACAATTATTATCAATTCATTCACTTACATTGTCAAAAAGAATGTATAAAATGGTGTATGATTTGCCAGAAGGTATTTTTTATACTGATTCTTTACTTGTTCTTAAGACTTTAACTTTTGCAAAAACAATTCATTACATAAATGATTTTCCAGTTTATATGTATATTGTTCACGCAGGAGAGCAAAGCATGCAACTAAATATGCTAATGAAAAACCAAGAACAATATCAAAAGATTTTAGATATAGGATTAGATATAGAAATACCAGACGATATATCAGATAAGAGAAAATATACGATTGCAAGAGCGTTGAAAACCATCATTTATTTAAACGTTCTTATAATAAGTTTAGATAAATCGCTTGATTGATCATCAAAACACTGTAGAATCCTAGAACTACTAAAAAATGTAAAGAACAAATTACCTGATGAATTTTATAATAATTATATAAACACTCGTTATTTTCACTTCATTATAAAAATGAAAGGAAACATTAGTATTCTTAACCATTTATGTTTCATAATTTCTTCTAACCCTTTTTTAAAAGTTATCAAGAAGGATATAAAATAGTGTTATTCTCAATTATTGTTCCAGTCTTTAATATGGCTAATTCAATTATTTCAACACTTGATAGTATTTTATATCAATCACTTTATCAAAACTTTTTTGAAGTGATTATTATTGATGACGATTCTACTGATTCATCAGCAGAGATAATCAAGGACTATATTAAAGATAAACCTAATTTTTTCTATTATCACAAAAAGAATAGTAATTGGGGAGGAAATATCAATTACATTAAGCATGAACATTTAACAAATGGTGAGTACATTACAATTCTTGATGCAGATGATACATATTACTATAACTGCTTAAGCAACGTTAAAAAATTAATTGAGCATAATAGCAATGTAGATATAGTCACATCATGATACCAACGTTCTTTTATGGATGGCACCAAGAAGATTATAAAACCCTTTTGGACAAAGAATCAAATCATTAAAAACAAAGATGCTTACCGCACCCCTTATAGTTTACCAATAGGAAAATTTTATAATCAAAAACTATTTTATTGTGGAGTTAATCTAAAGGAAAATGTATCTTTTCAAGATGCCGTTTTATTTCAGGATATGATTAGTAAATCATCTGGTTTACTAATGCAATTAACAGAAGTTGTTGGCGTTTGAAATAGTGAACGGAAGGGTAATTCTTCAACAGAATTATGAAATGATAAAAAGGTAGAAGATTGAAGTAACCTGATTGAATCATTAATTAATGAACATAGTGCATCATTAGTCGGATTGATGTATAGCACGATTGATCCATATCGTAAAAATTTAAAACGTAAATTAATTATTAAAGAGGCAATCAATTATGATTGATTGCCCTGATATTTAAGAGGAATATACCGAATAATAGTTATACTATATGTTTTAAAAATATTTGAAACTAAGGTAAATCATTAATTCCTTTAATATGTTTGTTTTGAAAATGATGATAGGACAATATGCTTATTTGACTAAACAAGCAAGATAAGCCGATTAATGTCGGCAAATAGAAACTAAAGAATCTTCATATAAATAAACTATTATTTAGTAAATTAATATCTCCTAGTGAAAGCCCTTGTGATCCAGCTTTAATTAAAGTCTGCATTAATAATTGGATTGTACCTTCGCTTCCAGGGACAGGCATAAAATTATTAGCAGTGATTGCTATGTTACTATAATTATAAATATCAGCCAATGTAAAAGGCACTCCATTATTAGAGCTAAGTAATAGCAATGATAAATAAACCGCAAGATAGCAAAACACTTGGTAGGAAAGGCTATAAGTAAAAATGATAATCATTGCAGGATAGTTTTTTAATTTGCTAAGAAAGAGTAATTGAAAATCTCCCTCTTTTTGATATTGCAATTTTAATGTTGATTTATCGACATAGCTTAGTTTTATATATTTTTTACATAAATTAAAAATATATGCTAATCAATAATGAACATTCACACTCATCCCTAAAACGATAAAAACAGTAACGCCTAGCATATCGATTACCATTCCAACTAAGCCGAATCAATATCCTAGTAAGCCGTTTGGAGTTGAGGCTAACGAACTATACATTGTGCTAACATAAATAAACGACGGCCATGTAATGCAAATTATTGCTAACTGAGCAACAATTGTACTACTTAAAACCATTGCGCTAGCTTCCTTAGCAGGAACTTTATTCTTATTTAATCAAAAAATAATGAAGGGTTCTGCACCAATACTAAAAGGTGTTACTGATGTTAGAAATACTAAAATAAAACAATATTGGGCTCATTGATATCAACGGAAACGGATATTTATTTTTTTAATATGAAAATAAACCATTAGAAAATAACTTAGAGATTTATAAAAAGGCAAAACTAATAATAGAATAAATCATAAAATATTTAATCCACCATGGGATAAGGAATTAAATAATTGTTGAAAAACATCAATAAAATTAATTTTTAAAATAAAAATTATTGTTAGAACACTTAAAATGATAATTATCGTCAATAATAAACTATAGGTTAGGATTTTTCTTTTGGTTCAAAAAGCTGTATTGCTTGCGCTCATACTGTCCTCCCTTAAAGTGATTATTCTAATTTTATAATTTTAATTAATAATTATCAACTTTTTATCTTATTATTCGCTAAACATAGAATTATCCACTACAATATAAGACAATCACATAAAATGCACGGAGGTTTTTTTATGGAAACACAAACTAAACATCGATCCGTCAATATTATTGGTGGCGGTTTGGCAGGTTGCTCGCTGGCACGATTACTTGCTGAGAAAAATTATCAAGTAACAATATATGAACTACAAAATCATATAGGTGGAAATTGTTATGATTATTATCGTGACAATGGAGTTTTAGTTCATAAGTTTGGACCGCATATCTTTCACACTGATAATAAAGCAGTATGAGATTTTGCTAATCGTTTTAGTAAATTTAATAATTATATTAACCAAGTATTGGTTAAAGTAGATGGTAAACTAATTAAAATGCCAATTAACTTTGATAGTATTGAAGCTTTAAAACCTAATGATATAGAAAATTTTATTGCTGAAGTAAAAAGGCTATTTCCACATACCAATAAAATCAGTATTGCAGATCTTTTAAATCAATTGAATGAAGTTAATAATAAAAATATTTGTCAATATATTTATGATCACGTATATGCTAATTACAGTGCTAAAATGTGAGGTATTAGTATCGACCAATTAGACCCTAATATTATTAAGAGAGTTAGTATTAATTTAAATCGAGAGTGAAATTATTTTATTGATCATCCCTATCAAGGTTTGCCAATCGAAGGTTATACTAAATGAATTAATAAGATGGTTGATCACCATAATATTACAATTAAAGTAAATGTTAATGGAATTAAAAATATCGATAATAAAGCTATTAATATTTACACAGGTCCCATCGAAGCATTATTTAATTATCGCTTTGGAGCACTACCATATCGTTCTTTAAAAATAGATTTTACTGATATTGAAAAAACTTCATATCAAGCAGTTGCCGTAATTAATTATCCTTCACACCCAACTATGACTAGAATTTGTGAATATAAAAAAATGACTTTTCAAGAGAACCCTAATACCACTATTTCAAAGGAATATCCTGGAGCCTATAACCCCAGTAGCGTTGATTTCAAGATCCCTTTTTATCCAATCAGCAACCAAGCTAATTTGATTCATTATAAAAAATACCAAAATTTATTAAATGAATATGAAAATTTATACGTTTTAGGTCGATTGGCGGAATACAAATATTATGATATGGATAAGATAATTGTAGCTGCAATGCAATTGGCATCTAATATTGTCAAGAACGAGAAATAACAATGAAAAAATTTAATGAATCTAGAATTTTAAAATCAGAAATTTTGTTAAAGGGGAATAATAAAGTTGTTCCAACTATAATGATTAAGCCCGAAATTGAAAGTGAAACCTTATGCATTTTCATTAATGGCCTAAACGGTAATATTGATATGATATCGTATTTTGATTTTAAAGCCTTCAATGATAAATATTTATTTTCATATGACCAAAGAGCTCAAGGCAACAACTATAACAAATCATCTATGAATTATTGAACATACGTTGATGATTTAAATTTAATTGTTAATCATATAAAAGCATCAATGCCCAATATCAAAAATATTATTTTATTAGGTGAGTCATGGGGGATTGCATTAGCAATATTATATAATTTTAAATATCCTAATAGTGTTATTAAAATTTTAGGGTGTAATATGCCTTGTGAAATAATTAATGTATCACCACTACCATGGCAATCACAATTGATTATTTCACTTAAATTATGTTTTACGCTTATTACAAACATCGATACGAAAATACTTTCGCCATTTGCTGAAATATTAAGTAGCAATAAAGTTTTAAAGAGAATTGTCAGAATGCAATCGAAAGAAAAATATAGTGCAAAAGTAACGCTTGCATCTTACTTCTCTTTTAAAAAAGCATGGTCAATTCTTTTAAAGGAAGCTATAAAAAACGATTCAATTATCTATTATGTTCAATCAGCTGAAGATAAAATGATGAGTAAAAAAAATAAATTATTAGACCCATCATCTTCAAATTACATATTCATTGAGAAGGGTTATCATATTTTAACACTAGAAGAAAACGGAGACGATTTTTTCAACTTAATTTAAATTGTTGGTATATAGATGTATAGTTGCAGAAACATTATTAAGTAATCGTTAAAACCCTGCTATTTAGTGGAATAACATACTATATCTTTTTAGGCAAAAAGTAATTAAAGTTATATTTCTATTTAAAAAGTTGATTTTTATAAAGTTAAGAGTATAATTTGTTTTGAGTCAAACACCTATCATTTAGTATGAATTTCTTGCTTTGGCTTGAATTAGCGGGGTGAAAGATTGTTACGTGATAATTTTTTCAATGATTTAATCATAGTATATCTTTCCATTACCGGACTTATTATTTTTATATGTTTGATAATGGGATGAATAGATGATTCATTGTGGCAATATTTATATGCAACAATCCTAACAGCACCGTTTGTCGTTTTAGCTAAGTTCATTAATTGCTCGATTCCAGAGTACATTAAAAAATTAGCTAAGAAAAGAACAAAACGCGTCAAAGCCACAATAATATTATCATTTGTCAATATTTTAAATAATTTTATTTATATTGTGCCAATGGTTATAGGTTTTGTCGTTAATTATTATTATCACAATGTTTTTAATATTTACATGTTATGTGGCTTTTTACTTTTAAGCATTACTTGTATATCTATATATAGTATGGTTTGAGTGAAAAAAAATACTAAAGACTAAGATAATAAATCACAGGAGGTGGAATAAATGGATGCATACAATCCTTTAACACTTGAATACGGTGCAATCCCGCAAATAACCTCTATTATAATTTTAACAATTGTCATAGGAATTATTTGTTTGGTTTACTTTCTTCAAGTGCGAAAGTTAAAACCAGATGATACGCCAAAACGTTTCACACTAATTATGGACGCTTTTATAGCAGCATGTCGATCATTAGTTGTTGAATCATTAGGTGTAAAATTTGTTAAATTAACACCATATTTCATCTTCCTACTTTCCTACCTATGTCTTGGAAATATCGCAATGGTTTTTGGTTTCAAGGAACCAGCAACTGCATCGACAGTTCCGATGACACTAGGTTTGATTATGTTTATTGGAACTTTTGTAGTGGCGATTAAATATCAAAAACTAAGTTTTGTAAATCAATTTCTTATTAGAGTAAAAATTATGGATCACAAGATTCCCGTAATGATTAACCCATTAGAAATTATTGGTAAATTTACACCATTACTTTCAATTACATTCCGGCTATGAGGCAACGTTATGTCTGGATCGATTATCTTTGCGGTAATCTTCTGGGCGTTAGGAAGTGTTTCTAACATGTTCCCTGCAATCGGTGTAATTATCGTCGCTGGAACATTCTTGTTACCAGCACTTATGATTTACTTTTCGTTATTCGCGGGCTTGATTCAAGCTTTCGTATTTACGTTATTAACAGTAAGTTATTGAGGATTAGAATATCAACATGGTCTTGAGTATGAAGAAGAAAGAAAATTAGCTAAAGAAAAAAGATTAGCTAAATTAGAATTAAAAAAAGAAAAAAAGTTAAATGCTAATGTTCATTTAGCTAACAATTAAGGAGAAATATTATGGATTTATCATTAATAGCAGCAGTAACTGGCAACATTCAAGTTGCTGGAGCTTACATTGGTGCAGGTTGTGCTATGGTAGCAGCATCTGGAGTAGGTGCTGGTCAAGGTTATGCAGGTGGTGCCGCAGCTATGGCAATCGCACGTAACCCAGAAGTAGAAGGTAAAATTACTAAAACAATGATCGTAGGAGCTGCGATGGCTGAGTCATCTGCAATCTACGCATTGATTATTGCGATTTTACTTATCTTCGTTGCACCAGGTATGAATTAATAAAATATCAAGAAACAACGAAGGAGGTAATCACGTGAAGCAAACTAAAAAAAGATGAATTATTGCAGCCCTTGGGCTAGGTTCATCAATGGCTTTACTTTTGCCTTTAACAAGTTGTTCGGCTGAAATCGATGGAGTAACATCTAACGAAATTATTAACCAAATCTTTCCAAACGTTTGAGTATTTATTGCTCAAATAATTGCGATGATTATTCTTTTAAGTTTAATTATTTGACTAGTGTGAAAACCAGCAAACCGTTGAACTGACAAAAGAAAAGAACATCTAATGAGAGAAGTCGAACAAACTAAAAAAGCAAAAGAAGAAGCATTCTCTAATTTCGAAAAATCGAAAGAAGAACAAATTAGAGCACAAGCACAAGCAATTCATATTGTAAATGCAGCTAATGATGAAGGATATAAAATTCGTGAACAATTAGAAATTGAAGCAAAAGCAAATGCGCGACGAATTCAAAATGATGCGAAGGACGAAGCTATTAAACAAGAAGAAAAACTTCGTCAAGATATGCAAAAGGAAATTATTAATGTAGCTTTTTCTGCAGCAGAAGCATTAATTAAAAAGGAAATTAACAAAAAAGATAACCAAAGACTTGTTGATGACTTTATTAAAAATATCGATAAGAATTTAGTCCAACATGACTAGATCAGATATTGCAGAAAATTTTGCACTTGCAATACTTAATATTGCAAAAGAACAAAATAAAGTAGATGAATACTTTGTTTGGTTCAAACATATCTTATATGCTTTTAAAGCAAACACAAAAATAGTTGAAATTCTAATGTGTCAAAACATTAGTAAAGAAGAACGCAAGAAAGTGGTAGATGCTATATTTATTAAGGGCGCACCACAATATTTAATTAATTTTTTCTATTTATTAATAGATAAGAATGTTATTAAATATATAGAACAAATAATGAAAATCTTGGTTCATGAGACAAATGAATATTTAAAGGTTATGTTTTTAGAAATTAGAACAGCATATCCATTGACTGATGTTGAAACAAAAAAAATTGTTAAAGCAGTTGAGAAACAATATAATAGTAAAGTTGAATATCAAAATATAATTGATCCAACTGTTATCGGCGGGGTAAAACTTAGTTTTGCTTCAAAGACTGTTGATTCGACTTTACAAGGAAGATTAAAAAATCTTAAAAAAATTAGTGAGAAAGGAAGATAAATTATGGCTATTAAATTAGATGAATTTTCAACCGTTATACAAAACCAAATTAAAAAATATTCTGACAAGGTATTAACTGCTGAAGAAGGTAAAGTTATCACCATTGGTGATGGAATTGCTAAAGTAAGTGGTTTGGATAATGCGATGCTTAATGAAATCCTTATTTTTGAAAATGGGACAGAAGGTATGGCACTAAATCTTGAAGAAGATTCAGTTGGTGTTGTTATGCTTGGAGAATTTGAAGAAATTCAAGAAGGTGACCGAGTTGTTCGTTCAAAACGAATTATGCAAGTTCCTGTAGGGGACGCGCTTTCAGGCCGTGTCGTTAATGCGATTGGTCAACCAATCGATGGTAAAGGTAAAATTAAAACTGATAAAGCTTTACCAATCGAAAAAGTAGCTCCTGGAGTTATGACTAGAAAATCAGTAAACCAACCGTTGGAAACAGGGATGCTAGTAATAGATGCAATGTTCCCAATTGGAAAGGGTCAACGTGAGTTAATCATTGGTGACCGTCAAACTGGAAAAACAACAGTTGCAATTGATGCTATTATTAATCAAAAAGGAAAAAACGTACGTTGTGTATATGTTGCTGTGGGACAAAAAAATTCAACAGTTGCAAGTATTGTACGTAATTTAGAAAACTTAGGAGCTATGGCTTATACAACAATTGTATCAGCTACAGCTGCTGACTTACCAGCCCTTAAATATATTGCTCCATTCGCTGGAGTTACAATGGCTGAATACTGAATGTCAAAGGGAGAAGACGTACTAATCATTTACGATGATTTAAGTAAGCATGCAGTTGCTTATCGAACACTATCGTTATTACTTAGACGACCGCCAGGGAGAGAAGCTTATCCTGGGGATGTATTTTATTTACATAGTCGTTTACTTGAACGTGCTTGTCGTTTGAACAAAGATAATGGGGGAGGCTCAATTACAGCGCTTCCAATTATCGAAACTCAAGCAGGAGATATCTCGGCTTATATTCCAACTAACGTTATTTCAATTACTGATGGTCAACTATTTATGATGACACCATTATTCAATGCTGGTCAAAGACCTGCGGTTGATGCTGGTTTATCAGTATCAAGAGTTGGTGGGGATGCTCAAATTAAATCAGTTAAACAAGTTGGTTCTAGTCTTAGAATCGAGTTGGCAAGTTATCGTGAATTAGATGCTTTTAGTCAATTTGGTTCAGATTTAGATTCAGCTACTAAGAAAATTCTTGATCACGGGAAACGGGTAATGGAAATTATCAAACAACCTCAAAATCAACCTTATCATCAAACTGATGAAGCAATTATTTTGTTTACAATTAAACATCATATGATTAGCTATATTCCAGTTGAAGATATTTCACGATTTAAATCTGATTTAGTTAAACATTTTAAAGGTTCAAAATTAAGAGAAACACTAGAAAAAAGTAAAGCATTTAATGATGCCTTAGTATTAGCTTTTAAAGCTGAGCTTAAAAACTTGATTCGTCAATTTCTTAAAGGTGTACCTAACTATTCTTATACTAAAGATTTTTCATTAGAAGGATTAGATAATACAGAAGAAGAAAAGAAAGCACTTGAAGCATTTCAAGGTGGAGTTGAAACAATAAAAACTGAAGCTCCAGTTGCGACTATAGCAACTAAAACCGAAGTTGAAACAAAGCAAGAAACAACAGATGTATCAAAAACACCTGAAGCGCCTCAAGCAGTAAATGTTAAAACCGTTATTATCGATTTTAATGCAACTGAAATTCAAAATGTATTTACTAAATCTAAAAAAGCTTTAATAATTAAAGATTTTAAAGATAAAGAAGTTAAGAAAATTCTTTTCTTCAGTAAAAAAGACAAAACTATTATTGGTGAAGTAAATGTTAAGGAATTAGTTTCTGGACCAATTACGACTGTTTATAATAAAGTTAAAGATGAATTAAATTTACCGAAAGATAAATTTACCGAAAAATTTAGTGGTTCTAAAACAGCTCACGTTTTCTTAATTGACGAAGTAAAGAAATTTGATTCGCCTAAAACATTAGCTGACTACAACCTAACAGCTATTAAAGGACCAACTTATTTATAAGTTGTGATTAAAACACAATGTTAAAAGTAAAAAACTTAAGTAAAAAACGCAAGATTCAATTATCAATATTAGTAGTTTATTCAATAATTTGTTTAGCAATGCTAATATATGCGATTGTTGGTTTAGCGTGAATATCTAAAGAATATGCAAATGAATATAATTGATTGAACGATCAAATAAACGCTCACCCAGGTGATGCTTATTGAACGACAGTAAATAAGAACATTCAACCTGACACGTGAATATTGGTTAAGCTTGCAAATGGTCATCAATATATGTATGAACATGCAATATATCTTACTAATCATGCTAGCTGGGTTGCAGCAGGTAAGACTGGTGCAGAACCTAAAGATTGAGTTCAAAATTACTCATCAACCTATTCAGGTTATATGTGAGGCAATGCTTTCGGGTGATTAATGTTAGTTCCACTAATATTATGATTAATAGTTGGTCTATTATTAAAATATAGACCAAGACCAGAACCATCAGTTAAGTTGGAAAAGAAAATACTTAAGGAACATAAAAAGGCTGAAAAACTAGCAGCTAGAAAAGCTAAGAAATTAGGTGGGGCTTCTGCCCAAACTAATGTGAAGGGAATGGGTGCTTAAAGATGTCTTTAGAAGCAATCAAAAGAAAAATATCATCTGTTCAAACAACTGCTAAAATTACAAAGGCAATGCATTTAGTAGCATCGTCAAAATTAAGAAAACAAAAAAAATTATATTTGGATATTCAAGATTATTATCAAGAATATTACAATGTTGTAGGATATTTATTATCAATTTGTGGAGATGTTGAATTCTTGAAAGTTAAAGAAGCTAAAGATTCAAGGTTATATATTGTCATTAACTCAACAATGGGTTTATGTGGATCATATAATGCGAATGTTAGCAAATTAGCTTATTCATTAGTTAGACCTCAAGATAAAATAATTGTTATCGGACGTCGTGGAGTAGATTTTTGAAAAACTAAAAAAATGGGTGATCAAATTATCAATACTTATAACTTCAACGATAATGAATTCGATTATGATGTATGTGCTCGTTTAGGAGCAGATATCCTTAAATTATATAAAAGCGGAGAAATTAATGAAATTAAAATGTTATATACTAAATTTGTTAATGCATTAACTTTCACTGCAACCAAAATGGATGTTATCCCTTT